>JAEYQZ010000069.1 GCA_023409695.1 Methanobacteriota archaeon
AGGATATATCTCCAGGTATTGAGGTTTATATAGTTTTAAAAAAAGATCAACGCTCAGGAAAAAAGACTAAAGGCGTAGTTAAAGATATACTCACAAATTCTTCATTTCATCCACATGGAATAAAGGTAAGGCTACAGGACGGCCAGGTTGGAAGAGTGCAGGAAATTATCAAAAAATAGCAGAATTAATTCCTAAAACCGCTTAACAGCTCATTTATATTGCCTACAAATTCTAAACCTGCATTTCTACCGGTTCCAGAGAATATAAGATCTTTTTTGCCATTATTTTTTATGCAAAATTTAACATGAATCTTAGAATTTAAAGATTCATTCACTCTAGAAGTCATCTCTCCAAGGGATGGTGCTGGAAGATCAACTCCTTCCGTTCTTTTTGCGTTTATTTCCAATATTTCTTCTCTATTTTCCAATTTAACTTCAATTATATCATCATTAACTATTAATTTGCTAATTTTAGTCCCATTATACTTTGTAAATCTATGAATCTTACCATCATACAATAATCCAAATATATATCCTGTAAAATATTTTTTGAGCCATGGAATTTTAGCTATAGAACCAAATAAAGATATTCCCTCCTTTTTGAAATGATTAGTTTGCATCCATATCCATGAAGAAGGCATAGAAGTTCCCCAATCTTTTTCAATGTATCCCTTGCCTTCATTAAAAAATGTTTTATCCCCATTTATATCCAAAAAGCCATCGATACGGTGATCAAAACTTAGAACTCCATGATAACATTCCATTTTCGGTACAAATGCATACCAACCCATAACTCCAGGAGATAATAATTTAACATGCCATGGGATTATATTACTAAATTTAAGGTCGGCCCTGATTTTATTTTTTCCATTGTCAATATCTAAATGAATACTTTTAAGACTGAAAGTGCTTTTATGAATTTTAATCTCAAACTTAGATTTATCAGCCCAGAAATCATTTATATCATAATCAAAATAGTACATTTTATGGTTTTTTGCATCCAAAAGCATTATAAAAGCATGAGACTTTTTAGGATCCCTTGAAAGGGAAATTCCAGGTATTATAGAATACGCTGTTTTCTCTTCTTTATCTATTGATTTGAAATACCACCCTTCAAAATAATTTCTTTTTTTACCTCTTCCCTGAAATATTTCAGGTTTCCACAGGTTGGCCATATAACACCACTTAAAAAGTAAAAAATAATTTAACTTAATTCTGACAGTCTTTTAATCCTTTTTACCATGTTTGGATGTGTTGAAAATATTTCCATTATTTTATCAGATGTTTTTACCCTTGTTTTTGTGTATTTAATCTGTGCAAGTTCACTTTCACTTATGGTACCGTCTTTATCTAAGTCCATTGATCTAAGATCATCTATTTCATTCCTTGCATCTGAAATGTCGTTTGCAAAAAATGCTTTTAGACCTTCCACCTGCTTTAATTCATCTCTACTAACCCTTGCAGATCCATAAACCAATTTATAAAGGGCACTTGCAAGATAATTTGGCGAGTTTCCTAATTCAACACTTCCTGCATCTGCATAATATTCTCGAACACGAGATACAAAGAGTACTATAAGATTACCGACAAAATAAGCAGCTAGTGCTCCAATTCCAATTATTGCAGTTCCACTATCTCGATCACCATCTGAAAATAGAGTACTTATAAAAATCCAGTAACAGATAAGAGGTACAACACTCAGCAAAGTCATAACTACCATATCCCTATGACGTATATGAGACATTTCATGGCCTAAGACAGCTTTCAATTCATTCTCATTTAGTAGATTAAGAATTCCTCTTGTTACACATATATGGCCATCTCTTTTACTTTTTCCAAATGCAAATGCATTAGGTATATTAGTTTCAGAGATTCCAATTTTTGGTTTGGGGATACCAGATTTAATCGCTAAATCTGCCACCATTTCATGAAGTCTTGGAGCTTCTGCTTCTGATACGTATTTTACTCCCATAGTGGCCTCGACCATCTTAGGACCGATCAGATACTGAATAATAGTCAAAACCAATACAAAAATTCCGAAGGTTAAAGGTCTTCCATATCCTAAATAAGATCCAATTAAAGCTATTATTACATAAAGCAAACCAAAAAGCAGTACTGTTGCAAGAATTAATCTGAGATTCAACTTCCAGGTACTTGGAACTTTCATTTTTAAACACCACATGTTTAATCTTAATAATAATTAATTTAAATTTAATCACTGCCAGTTATAAATAATTTTTGCAATTAAATAATTTATAATCCTAAAATTTAATGTTGAATCCATTAATTTAAAATGAAAAAGTTCTTTAATCAAAACTAATGAAGTGAAATAATTGCAAATTTTCAAAAAAAGAGAAATATCTTTCAAGTATTCTGCAATTACAGGTTTAATTCTAATAATCAGTTATATTGCTATTTCAATAATCCTAAACAATAACCCTTATCTTCAACAGACTATAACTGACACATTATCCATTTTAATAAATTTCACAGCAGCTTTCTGCTTAGTTTATGGTTCTTATAAATCAAGAATATATGGAAAGCAAATTCAGTATGCATGGCTGCTGCTTGCACTGGCACAGCTTTTTTATGCTGCAGGGGATGTCACATGGACATATGTAGAGTTATTTTTACATGAAGCCCCTTTTCCATCATTAGCTGATGATTTATATCTATTATATTACGTGTTATTTGCAACAGGACTCATATTACTTTCAAGACCTCTGATAAACACTGAAAGAATATATAAGACCATTCTTGATATTGGAATTATTTTAACATCAGCAGTATTAATTTTCTGGACAACTTTAGCTTTACCAATTACAGCAAACAGTTTTTTACCATTATCTTTAACTTTATACTACATAATTCGAGATTTCGTCCTTTTCTTCCTGATACTTAATTTAATCTTGAGACAGCCCACTAAAAAGATGAGATACCCCTTCCTGTTACTTATTGGAGGAATTTCTGCATATATCATTACAGATACCGTCTTTAGTTACTTCTTTTTAAATGGAAATTATGCCTCAGGTAGTTTAATTGATACTGGCTGGATAATTGCCTTTATTTTAATTGGACTTGCTGGAATATTATATGGAAACAAAGCTAACGTAGAATCTCTTGAAATTATGCACAATAGACGCCCTAAACATGTTATATCTTCATTTATACCATTAATATGGATAGGTACAGCTGTATTCATGCTTATTTGGGGGTATTATAATTTGTCCCCTTCCAATTTTGCTACTGTTCAGTTGAAATTTGTAATTTTTATGATCCTTGTTTTAATTAGATACATTCTATCCATTTTAGAAAAAAAAGGATCCTTTAAGACCTTAAAACAATAATTAGTGCTATTACAAGGTAAATAGCTACTCCTAAGCCAATAGAAATCCAAAACCCATATTTTGGAAGCAGGTAAAGAATACAGATTAAATATAAAATCCATACTGGAGTAAGGATAAGTAATCCAATTATATATGATGATACTGCATTTAAACCTGCAGCAGAATATACTGTAAATAATGTAAATGCCGTTACAAATGGGAACATCGCAAAAAATGCGGCGAGTAAACCCTGTTTTTCACTTCCAAAATAAGTGGCAATGACAACAATAAATCCTCCCAAAATAAAATAAACTAAATATTTTACAATTTCTCCAATCATAAACTGACCTAAAAGTTCTATTTGTTAATTTTATATGATTGAAGTATTAATTAAATCTAATTATATATTATTAAAATATTTAGAAAATATTATTCCGATTGAATTAAGATAACCTGAAAAAAGAATTAAATTAAGAGGTTTGATTTCTGCCCCTATATTTATACACAAGATAAATTACTACCAGTATAACTGCTATTACAACAATTATGTCCAGTATATGGAAATAACTTTTAATTGTATCCCATTGAGGACCGAGCAGAACTCCTATATAACCCAGTGCAAAAGCCCACGGTAATGAACCGGCCAAAGTGTAAATAGAGAATTTTTTAACATCCATTTCGGCTATTCCTGCAGGTAATGAAATAAATGTACGTATACCCGGTAAAAATCTGCTTATAAAGACTGCCTCATGACCGTATCTTTCAAACCAGCGATCCGCCCGGTCAAGCGAGTTGTGGCTTATGAGGATATATTTACCGTATTTCTCCAGTAAAGGTCTTCCACCTTTTAAGCCCACATAATATGCTATGAGGGATCCAACTAAATTACCCAGCGCACCTACAATGGTTATTCCCCAGAGGGTCATTTTACCTTCAGATACTACAAACCCTGCAAATGGCATTATAGCCTCACTTGGAATAGGTATACATGCACTTTCAAGGGTCATTGCTATAAATACTCCCCAGTATCCAAGGGAGCTGATGATATTGATTGCTATTTCACTTACAAATTCTGTTATACCTACCATGAATTAACTCCTGATTAAAAATCTGATAATTAGTATACTAAAAGCATTACAATAAAAATTTATCTCATTTATTAAAATTTTAATTTCCATGTATTAAATTCTTATCTCCAGTTTATATAAAAATTAAATAATATAAACTCAAAATAGTGCAATAAAAGTTTGTATTATTCAAATTTTTTAAATTCCCTCGGATTAAATCCATATTTTAAAAGAGTGTTGTTATCTTCACTGCTAAGATTTTTTTCTTTAACTGGAGGTATCGGACTTCCAGTTTTTGCAAATATCACACCGCTCTTTTTATTTGCAGCTAAAAACTTTCCTGCGTTTCCATTTACAATTACAGACCCTTTAATCATATCTATAGCTGTAAAATCATCGCAGTTACCATTTATAATAACTGTTCCCCCGTTTAATAGGGCACCAGTGTTTTTTCCGGCGTTACCATTAATTCTTACAGTACCATTTCGCATTAATATTCCTGTGCTCAAATCAACATTTCCATTTACGACTATTTCTTTATCTTCATCTAATCTTGAACCTACAGTATCTCTGACCATTCCATCATCTATTATAAGCTTGTTACCCATTAGCTGGTTTCCTTCAAGCTTATCTCCTTCCAGACCATTCATCATGATATCTGTAATTGATTTAAATTTTTTATATCCTTTCATATCAGACTTAACTCTTATTAGATCGCCAATAGGTTCTTTAACAGCCCCTTTTACGTAAATGCTGCCTTTAACCATACTTATGCCCATTCGGGTATCAATATCGCCGTCTACTATTATGTCACCGACATCGATTTCTTTACCGGTTCCTCCAAAGAATTTCAAATCAATACCCATGCTGGAGCCTAATCTATGGCCTGCATTTCCATTTATTTTGACATCACCGCCTTTTTTAAGATGTTCAACTAAATCTTTAAAAGTAATGTCAGTATCTGCAATTTTCCATTCTGGAGCCAGTTTTTCTCCTTTATGCTGCCAGTAGAAGTTATATGTAAAATCACAAAGACAATCAACTGGTTCTGAAAGATCTATTTCCAGAATGTCCCTTTTTTTCTCCTTTGATTTCCTACCAAAAAGATTCATGATATTCCCCTGAATAATTTTCTTTTTGAGTATTTAAAAAGCTGTCGAAATGTTTCCAAATTTTTCATTTGGAAATATTTCGCAGCGACAAACATCTTATGTTTGTCAGCTGTCGAAAAATCGAAGTCGACAAACACCTTGTGTTTGTCAGCTGTCGAATAATTCTCCAAAAAAGTGCTTTAAAAATTCTGGAAAAAAATATAATTACAAAATTTAATATAACTTAAAATTGATACGATTCTTTTAAAAAGGAGAAAACGATGACAAGGGAACTGGTGAAATTTTTACAGAAAATCGGTGTTGATACAAGATTTGTCAGCATCATGGAAGACAAAGTATACATAAACAATTTAAAGTTTTCAAAATTTTCAAGGAAGAAAGAAGAGCTATTTAAAAAAAGTTTTCCTGAAGTGGATGTAATCCGGTCCAAAATCTTCCAGAAAATCTGTATGAGGGCTTCAAGGAATCTTGCACATTGTATTCATCCTAAAGAAAAAATATTTTTAATTAAAAATGATGATCCACGTAGCTTTGCCCTTTATGTAATTCTAGAACCTTATCAAAGGAAATACGGTATTGAACTTATTTTTGACAAGAGTATTGATGAAACAGAAGATCTAAACATCGATTCTATAGCATTACCCACCACATTAGATGATGAAGCTCAAAATATCCTGCAATCAATGTTAGATGGTGAAAAAATAGAATTGTTAAGTTTAAATGAAAATTACAATGGTAAGAAACTTATCTACCCTTTAATAAATGTACCAAAGTCATGGATATATTCCTGGACCCAAAATACATTAGATAATGAGTTAAATCAGAATTATAATTCCTCTGAAGATTTATTGATATTTTTAGAGAGTTTAGTCCCAGACGTTAGGGAAAATCTTTTAAAATCTGCATTATTCACATCTAAAGAATGTTAAATCATTTAAAAGCTGTTATTCTTCCCCTAAAACCGTGTGAATTTCACTCAGCATTACTAAAAGTTTGTATCCCTTTTCAGTAAGCATATAATCTCCTCTTTCATGGCGCTGGAGAATCATGTCATTATCAAGCAGTTTTTGAAGGTGGAAAAGTAAGTTACCTCCCCTAAGGCCAGTAAGTTCAGAGAGTGATGAAAATGTTTTTGTTTCATTTGACATCGATTTTAAAATTTGAAGTCTTTGCTTATTAGATAATGGTTCAAGAACATCTTTAACTATAGATTCTTCGCAAATTGAAGATATACACTGTTTTTTCTCATTACTGGAGCTGTAAATTCGAAGTGAACGCATTAAGTTTACCTGTTTTTCAAAAAGATCATTCACTTCAAAAAAGCAGGTGTTGCATTTTTCATAAGATGCTTTTTCTCTTATTTTGCTTAATCTAGCTTCATTTTGAGTTATAGAATCTTCATGCACGCGATCATCCGCAATAAGACTCGTATTATCATACAGTAAATCTGTAAATACTTGTTTACATTTATCACGCATGTCACACTTATCTACCATACCCTTTTCAAGACCTTTTTCAATATCATGGGTCACATATCCCATAATCGCATTTAAAACGTCTTTTTTAGAGTTTGCAAGGACTAAGTCAAGATACTGCTGATTAGTGTTTTCCATAAGATTTTTAATATCTTTATGCATGGTTGCCAGCTTCGCCTTTATCTCGGTCATTTCCTTGTTGTAAATTTCAGCCTCATTTAACATTGAAATAAATTATATAATTTATTATAATAAAGGTTTCCATTAAGACTCCCAAAGTTAGTTTAATGTATCAAAATGTAGTAAGTATATTTCTATAACGGTTAAGTATATACTGCTAATACAGCAATATAAAAACTAATGAAGAAAAATAAAAGGTGATTTAGATGGTAATGACAGAAGAAATGATGGATGCTATAGAAAAAGACAACTTAGTTTTCCTTGCAACTGCAACTGCAGATGGAACCCCTAATGTTGTCCCAATTGGATTTGCAAGGCCAATGGATAATAAGACAATACTGATTGTGGATAACTATATGAATAAAACCCATAAAAATCTTGAAAATAATCCAAAAGCAAGTTTAGTACTAAGAGATGCTTCAGCATGCCCTTACCAGTTTAAGGGGACTGCCCGAATAATTGAAGAAGGTAAATATTTCGATGAAGCAGTTGACTGGGCAAAAAGTGTGATGAGCCAGCTTGCACCAAAAGCAGCGATACTATTAAAAGTAGAAGAAATTTATTCTGTTCAACCAGGCCCAGAAGCGGGTAAAAAAGTAGATTAAATTTATTATTTTTTATAAATACTTTTTTTAAAATTATTTTTAATTCGAAAAATTTATACAGATTTTTATTTTTAAAAATAATCATTATCCATTAAATGTTTTACATCCAGAAGTAAGGTAATGTAAAATAAAACGTTGCTCCATCCTGAGGTTTTGATTTTACCCAAATATGTCCGCCGTGGCGTTCCACGATCCTTTTAGAGACTGCAAGACCCATACCATTGCCCGGGTACTTATCTAAAGTATGTAACTTCTGAAATATTACAAAAATTTGTTCTGCATACTGAGGATCTAACCCAATTCCATTATCTGAAACCCCAAAAATGTATTCTCCATTTTTTTTATCTATAAAAACTGAAATATGGATTTTAGGAGATTCATTTTCTTTTTTAAACTTAATTGCATTTTCAATTAAATTTTCAAAAAGCCTGACAATTTGTTCATTATCTGCAATTATAATAGGGAGATGATCATGAGTTATTTCTGCATTGTTGCTTTTTATAATTATATTTAAATTTAAAATAGCCTCATTCAATGCATCCTCAAATTTAACTGGTTTAAATTCTCCCCCATTCTTTATAACATTTGAATATTCAAGTAAATCTTGAATTATCTGCTGCATTCGGACAACACCATTTACTGCATAATCAATGAAATTATTGGCATTATCGTCCGGTTTATCTTTTGGGTGATTTCCAATTAATTGAGTGTAACTTGCGACTGTTCGCAAGGGTTCTTGAATATTATGATATGCAAAATAGACAAACTGCTCCAATTCGTCATTAGAACTTTTTAAATTTTCAACAAGTTTTCTTAATTTTTTTTCTGATTGTTTACGTTCTCTGATATCACGAGAAATGGCAAGGATAACATCATTTCCCTGAAGTTTAAACATATGAGCACTAACTTCAACAGGTATTTCAGAGCCCCATTTAGTCATATTGACAATTTCAAACGTTACTTGTTTATTTTCTTTTAAATCATTTGCATTTTTAACTACTTGAGGCCAGTACTCTAGAGAAATTATTTCGGTAATTTTCATTTCCAGCATTTCTTCCCTGCTGTATCCTAATCTTTCAGTTGCAGCATCATTTACTTCTAAAAACCGACCAGGCCTGCCATTTTCTCTCAATTCAACCAGAGTAATCATATCATTAGCTTTATTGAATATTTCACGGAATTTTTCTTCACTTTCTTTCAGTGCAGCTTCTGTATGTTTGCAGCTAGTAACGTCGTTTGCAGTGATTATAGCTCCAATTACGCGGTTATTTTTGTCTATTACAGGCTTTCCAATGCCTTTCCACAACGTGATTTTCCTATTTCTTGCAAAAATGCGGCATTTATAGCTGGCTTGATGCCCTAAAAGAACTTTTTGCCTGAAATTACGCATTTTAGAAAGATCATCAGGGTGCATTATTCTATTAAATATCTCAAAAGACGTTATTTCATCAGGAGTATGCCCCATTATATTATAAAATTTATTTTCATAATATTTCTCAGATCCAATGCCTAAAAAATTAAGTAATAGATTCCCCGTTGGATCGATGTCTATCCTAAATATATAATCTGAAATCAGCTCTGCAGCACTCTGGTAAAGCATATTAAACTTTTCAAGTTCAGTGATTTTATTTTCTGCGCTCTCTAATTTCTCTAAAATTTTCTTGTTATCCAAATAGTTATATTTATTATTGAATGTACTACCCTCCAATAATAAATATATTTATTATGGTATTAATAATATTCTGATTTAGTAAGTATAGTTATTAGGTTAACTCATTTGAAACTGAACAATGAAACCTGTTTTTCTTTACTTTCACCATTATCCTCTTTCTTTTTAGATTTTTCATCTGATTTAGAAGATGAATTTTTAGATCGTTTAGTTGATTTCTTATTATTTTTTGAATCACTAGTTAGGCTGGCTTTTTTGTCCCTTTTTTGTGTTTTTGAAGGTTTATTATCCTCTTTAGTTTCTTTAGATTTAGCTTCTTTAGAAATACTCTTTGAAGTTTTGGTGCTCTTCTTAACTTTAGGTTTTTTAGGGGCCTTTACCTTTCTTGACCTGAAAACTTTTACTTCATCATCTTCAAGCCCAAAGTAAGTCATCATGTTGTAAGCTATATCATCATCCTGAAACATGATTTCAAAATAGGGGAACTGTGAAATTGCAACTTTTTTAGAGGTATGAAGTTTTTCTCCAATTTTTTCTGCCACTCTATTTTGTAAATCTCTCTTACTTCGGTTTTTAGAAAGTATAGTATAAACAGATGAATTGGTATACCTTGCAAATTTTTTATAGGTCTCATCTTTAGAAAGTGCCACACCTACACTCATCAATTCATATGCATACTTCCAGTAAGTATAGGCACGTGTTGAAAAAGCCCTTCCAAGATAAATATCCGCCTGAGAAATCATTTCATAAGCTTTTTCTATCTCATCTTTCTTTTCATATTCACGGGGAATATTTTCTGTGACCATTTCAAGTAAAAGTGAAGGATCTGCTTCAACCTGCCGCATAGCCCCTTTAATATTAGCTGGAGTTTTACTTTTTAAGATAGTCCTTACAGCATCAAAGACATTAGATCTTTCATCTTTTGGAGCTACAAGATCAAGGTCTTCAGATGTGATTTTTTCCTCACCTTTTGCCATTGTTTCAAGATCATTTATAGCAGACCTCAAATCTCCATTAGATCTCTTTGCAAGGGTTCTTAAAACATGTTCTTCGAATTCTACCCCTTCTTTTACACATACCTTCTTTAAAAGTGAAACTATTGAGTTTGTATGAACCTTTCTGAGGTTTATTACCTGGCATTTATTTTTAAAGCTCTTAATTCTATTACTGTAAGGGTCATTAGCCATCATCACTATTGGCTGAATTGCATCCTTTAGTATTTTGTTAATTGCCCTTGATCCACCCCGGTCATCGTTACCATGAAGTCCATCAACTTCATCAAGAATTATCAGCTTCAATCGGTTGCCAAACAAGGTCATTGAAGAGGATGCTTCACCTACAATGCCCATAATAGCATCATATGACCTTTTATCACTGGCATTCAATTCAACTGAATCCGAAAATTCACCCGCAATTAACTGGGCAAATGTGGTTTTACCAGTGCCCGGCGGGCCTATAAGAAAGAGGCATTTTTGAGGATTACCGTTTTTCCATTCCTCTGTCCATTCAAGGATTTCTTTTTTCGCTTTTATATTCCCAAGAACATCATCAAAGTTCTTTGGCCTATATTTTTCTGTCCACAACATCTTCTGCCTTTCCTCTAAATTACCGTTTTACTCGCTATCAGATAGCTTTATCTTTTAATCTCAAACTTAATTTACTTTCCTTTTAATAGAAACTTGGTAAGGAGTGCTTCAAGCTGAATTCTTGGATTAGATCCTTCCCTTATCCTGTAATCATATTCACCAATACTTTGAATCAAATCCATGTATATATCTTCTTCAATCATGTTTTCCATTGACATACGTGAGACTTCTTGATAAATCTGAGTTATCATGTCTTCCCCACTTGTACCCTGAACAACCATTACTTCTCTTAAAAGGTCCCTTGCACTTAAAAAGTCCCCATTTAAAGCTTTATTAACTATTTTTCGCACATCTTGAGGTTTGGCTTTGGAAACAATTTCATGTATGTTGTCATCTGTAATTTCATCAGTGGTGGATGCAGATGCTTGAAGTATGTTTACTGCCTTCCTTAAGTCTCCTTCTGCAAAATAAACAATGCTTTCAATAGCGCCTCTTGTAATATTAAGATTTTCAGCTTCTGCTATTTTTTCAAGTCTTCCAATGATATGAGTTCCTTTTACAGGGGCAAATCTAAATATTGCGCATCTTGACTGTATTGGATCTATTATCTTTGAGGAGTAGTTACATGAAAGTATGAACGATGCTGTCTTTGTGTACATCTCCATTTCACGCCTTAGAGCATGTTGAGCATCTTTGGTCATGTTATCCACTTCATCAAGGAATACTATCCTGAATGGAGCTCCAACTGCCTTTAATCGGCAGAAATTCTTAATATTGGTTCTTACGGTATCTATTCCCCTTGCATCAGATGCATTGAGTTCCAGAAAGTTCTGTCTCCAGTATTCTCCTAAAATAGATTTTGCAAGTGCAATTGCAGTTGTTGTTTTTCCAACCCCTGCAGGTCCTGTAAACATTAAATTAGGCATGCTGTGTTCATCAACATATCTTTTAAGTCTTTGAACTATATGATCTTGACCTACAACTTCGTCTAGAGTGCTTGGCCTGTACTTTTCAACCCATGGTCCGTTCATTTAATCACCGTTTGCTTTTGCGAGATTCATTCGCATTATTTTTCACTTATCAATTTATGTAAAAATAAATTCGAGATACTTTGTATTCATATAAAATAGAAACAAGGTCTATAGTTGACTTTGTAAATATTAGGTATAAAATTTACTGTTTATTAAAAATGAGAAAAAATTCCTTAAATATGCCTTTAATACAATACTATCCATTTAATAACTTATTTTATACCATTATTTAAGGATATTACTCACCATTTACAATATAGTTTTAGCAAGAATTTTATATTTCATTGAATATATCATAATTCATGACATATAAATATTACATTAAGATCGGGATTGCTGTAATTATATTAGGAGTAGTTATTACCTCCGGTTGTACGCAAAATCAGCAGCAAAGTCAACAAAACACCACAAATGCCAAAAACACTTCTTACAGTACAGTAACAATCCAAAACTTCACATTTAGCCCCAATACCCTCACAGTTAAAGCAGGGACCAATATCACATGGATAAATCAAGATTCTGCGGTTCATGATGTAACGAGCGATTCAGGAGCATTTTCAAGCCCAGATTTAAATAAAGATGACAAGTATACTTACAATTTTACTAAAACTGGCGAATACACCTATCACTGTGACGAACATCCATCAATGACAGGTAAAATAATTGTTCAATGAACAAATAAATCATTAAATCTAAAATTTATAGCTAGCCAGTGCTGCCCTCTTTTACATCTTAAAGGTAATAGTTCCATAGAAAAAAAATTTGGCTTTTTAAATAAGTTAGAATCCAATAAGTATCTTTAACCCGATTCCAATTAATATTAATCCACCAAAAACTTCAATTTTGTGTTCAAATAAGTGTCCAATACCTTTTCCTATGTAAAATCCAATGAATGACAGGATAAACGTAACAGCACCTATTATTACGATAGGTTCTACTATTGGAGTCTTAAGGAACGCAAATGTGATTCCAACTAAAAATGCATCAATACTTGTTGCAATTGCAAGGAAGAATATTTCTTTTAATGAAAAACTATCATCTTTATCATCTTCATCAGCAAAAATTCCCTCATAAATCATTTTAATTCCTATTATAGACAATAAAATAAATGCTATCCATGGGGCTGCTGTTGAAACAAAAGCTTCAAGCTGCATACCTGAAATCCATCCCCCAACAGGCATCAATGCCTGAAATACGCCGAAAAATAGGGCGATAATCAAAGCATGTTTCACATTGGACTTCATTACAAGCCCTTTTGTTATGGAAACGCTGAATGCATCCATTGCAAGCCCTACAGCTATAAGAAATATTAAAATAAGATCCATGAATTTAAACTATTAATCCACATTTATATAGATATTTATGAAAAACCAACAATTTTGTTACACTTTTAACAGACATTGATCTTTTAATTTAGTTTATTAACCCGATATCAACTGTTAAATCAGTACATACCGGTTAAAATTAACATTAATGCATTAACATATATTTATACAGTTAAATACCTAATTTGAATAATTCAAATTATGAGTTGATCAATATGTTGAGTAGTATAGCATATTTCCCCATTTTTGGAAAGCCTTTGATTCTCTATCTGGGAATTACTACTCTCTTTATTTATCATTACCTCTTCATTAGGCCTGATGATTTTTAGAGGAGTAAGGATACCTTTTAAAATTCATCCCACCATGGCTGCTATTGCATTAACCTTTGGGATAATTCACGGAACTCTTGCCCTGTCTATTTATCTAAATTATTAAAAATAATTAAAATAAATGCTATTTCTTACAAAATAACTGTATCAAAAATAGGACGAAATGATACGAAATTGTAATGTTTAGAAGATTTAATCTATAAAATTAGTTTCTGTTTTTAAAAAATAACATTTTTTACATAATTAAAATTCCTTTTTTTTAAAATTAAAAATCAGCTAAATATGGAATTGATCTGGACTTTTAATTAATTAAGGTCAAATTTCATAAAATATTAATTTAATTAGATAAATTAAATCCATTTATTTAAATAAACTAATTAACTCAGGGTGGATTTTATCTTTAATTCCAAGATCATTCATAGCTCTTCCATATGAATTGTCAATGGTTTTAAATTCATTACGGACTATTCCTCTAAAAGCCCCATATCCCATTACTTTACCATAGTTTTCAGTTATAATGCTGATTATCTTACTGAAATCAGTTATAAGTGTATTCTCTCTTTCACTTAAAGGAATATTTTCAGCATTTTCTCTTATTTTGTTAAAATCAACTACTGAATTACTTTTTACATCAACACCCAATAAAAGAGTTTTACATTCATCTAAAGGTAAGAACCTCTTTATAAGTCCCCTTGCAGGTGATACACCCATAATTTTGCTTGCTCCGATTGACATTGCCAGAAATACGGCTTCGTATATATCTAAAATTAGATCAGATTTTTCTTTATCTCCAGCAGGTATTTCAATGTTTTCAGGTAGTTTTGGGAATGAAATTGGTGGTTTTATAACAGGAATACTACTTTCTGGTTCTTCAATATCTTGAGTTTCTTCTTCCTGTGCTTCTTCTAAGTCTTCTTCTGAAATTACTATTTTGTCCTGAACTTCAGTTTCTTCAACTTTCGATTCAATTCCAGAGATATCTATTTTTTCATCAGATGCGGTTTCAGATTCTGCAGCTACAGGCGATAATTCTTCTGTTTCAACCTCTAACATTTCTGAAAGCCTTTCTTTCGCTTCTTTAATATCTAATGCCCTAAATTCTTCAGATTCAAGTATTTCATTTAATTTTTCAGTTCCTATAACACTAGCAAATGCTTCTTTTAAGTCTTCAGTTTCAATGAGTTTATCCACTGTTTCTACATTTAGTTCTTCAGCTTCTATAACTTCAGAAGATTCTGATTTCTCAAAAGACATTTCATTTTCAATTGCAACAGTTTCTGTTTTTGCAATATCGTGACCCTCTGGCACTTCTGTTTCATTAGAGGTAACTGGAATTTCTTCTTGAGAATCCATAATTACTTTTTCTTCAACTGGAACTTCCCAAACTATGCCCCTTGTAATTTCCATTATATTTTTTGCCGCTCTTTTAGCAGAAACCATTACAAGCCCAACATTTGCTGATATTTCCATAAGTACGATGAAATATGTATTGTCCAGATGTAAAAAAAGAGCCTTTCCACCATAAGATTCAACCAGTACCCTCTGAATTTCTCCACCATCAGCTGAATTCAGCAGCCTTTTTGATGAACCCATAATTACATGGGCCATTGAACCAAAAAGAGAAGTATCTGTTCTTTTAGACATAGTATGGCAGAGCACGTTACCAGTGTCATCAGCGATTAAGCTGCCGTCTATGCCCTCAACTTTATCCAAATTATTTAAAGTCCTTATTAATTGGTTTTCTATATCAGAATCCATATAACCACGTTGATTCATTTAAGATATCCCAAACATAATCATTAATAACTATTTTAAGACTGGTTGATCCTATTTGATATTTTTAAATATTCAAACATATTCTAGTTTATGTTTATAGTTTTTAAGTTTTATCTTAAACACAGCTATGGTTTAATGAATAGATTTTTAAAAAAAAGAAGTATTAAGTTTGAAAAAAAAATAAATAATTATGTAACTATTCAGTTACAATAAATGCCTTTTTAAGAGAGCACCTTCACTATCATGTATATCTACTAAAAGTGGTGAGTCTCCACCGATTGCATGGGTTGCACATGAAAGACATGGATCATATGCCCTTATAATCATTTCAAGCTGATTTTTAATGCCTTCTGAGACTTCTTCGCCTTTAATTAGAGCTTTAGCAGTTTCTCTTACCCCTATGTCCATAGAAAGGTTGTTTTGACCAGTTGCAACTACAAGGTTTGCACGTGTTACTATTCCCGCAGCATCTGTTTCATAATCGTGAATAAGAGATCCTCTTGGAGCTTCTATTATTCCTACGCCCCTTTTAGTTTCGCCGGACTGTTTTGCTTCTTCCCTTGTCATTAACGGTTCGCTGAGGAACTGTCTTATCTCTGTACTTACTATGTCGTCGTCTTCTAAAAGTTGTAATGACCTTTCTGCAGCATACATTAACTCAATAAGGCGAGCATAGTGATACAGTAGAGTGTTTTGAGCAATTCCAAACTTATCTTTAAATTCACCAAACAATGCACCTGCTTTTTCTGTTGGAACATTGTCAGCTATGTTTAACCTTGCAAGAGGCCCAACTCTGTAGTTACCATCAGGGAATCCTGTTTGTTTGAGGTATGGGAATTTAAGATAAGACCATGGCTGTACTTTCTCTTCTATGTAGTCCAAATAATCAGAAGGTTGGAACTCATGAACAGAGTTTCCTGCTTTATCGATTATTTTCATAGGACCGTCATAGACTTCCAGGTTTCCACCATTAGTTAAACCACCAAAATGAGTTTCAACTGGACCCAATAATTCTATTGCTTCGGCATACTGCTCAAATAGTGGTTTTGCTACTCCAACACCTTTTTCTATAAGTTCAATAGCAGTTTTTGTAGATTCCAAAAGTTTAGCTCTTTCTTCCTCGCTCATTGCTTTTGTCTGTCCACCTGCAACAGCAGTGACTGGGTGAATTGCTTTTCCTCCCACCACTTCAGTTATGTCCTGACCGACTTTTCTGGTTTTAATTGCCATTTTTGCAAGTTCAGGGTCTTTTTTAATGATTCCTATTACATTTCTCTGTGTAGGATCAGAATCCGGCCCTAATACAAGGTCTGGGGCACCCAGGAAGTAAAAGTGCAAAGCATGTGAGTGAATATACTGACCAAGAAGCATGAGCTCTCTCAGTTTTTTAGCTGCTTCTGGAGGTTGTAACCCAAAAACGGCATCTGTTGCTTTAGCAGCTGCTAAATGGTGAGCAGTTTGACATATTCCACATATACGTGGAGTTATCCTAGGAGCTTCCTCAACTGCTGCCCCTTCCAGGAATTTTTCAAATCCTCTTATCTCCATTACATGAAAGTGAGCATCTGAAACGTTTCCAGAATCATCCAACTGAACTGTGATTTTTGCATGCCCTTCAATTCTTGTTACTGGATTTATTTCTATCTGTTTCATATTATCACGCTTCTATTATTTCTTGACCAGCTGAGGGATCAATGAAACCTGTTTATCCTCCATAATTGTACTTCCAATTACGAATCCATATATTACATGCCCAATATCTCGTATTTGTTTCTCAACATCCTTTTCTGGCATCTTAGAAAGGTGAGCTATTCTTTTTATTACACCATTATATACATCGTGGCTTGGCTCCCTTAAAACATCGAGGGATGGACCACCGCAACCATGGCAAGGAATACCTGCTGCTGTACAGAGTGCGCCGCATCTTCCAAGTGTAACAGAACCTAGACAGACATAACCCTGGCTTAAGAAACATTTTTGAGGGTCTGGATCTCCTTCAATTCTCCTGTTGAGCTTGTCAAATTCAACGTGATCCATCCACCTTGAACAATCGGCACATACGCTCTTTTTAGGAACATCTGGAGATTCTCCTTTAATTAAAGGCATCAATATGTCCCAAACAAGAAGTTCTTTAGGAGGGCATCCTGGTAAAAAGTAATCTATTTCTGTGAAATCACCTGCAGGGTGAACAATTGGTAAAAGTTCAGGAACTACTTCAGAAGGCACATCAGCTGCTTCAGTACTTGGATTATCAGAATATATCCTTGCTGTTACATCTTCCGGCCTATAAAGGTCTGCCATTCCAGTTATACCACCGTAACATGCACATGTTCCGTATGCTATTAATGTTTTAGACTTTCTACGTAATTCTTCAAGCCTTTCTTTGTTTTCTTTATTTCGTACAGAACCAGAAACTATTGCAATATCAATATCATCTGGTACTTCTTTTACGTCCATTAAAACTGGTGCATAAACAATATCTGCTTCTTTGAGTAATTCCATTATTCCTTCGTGTAAATCGAGAATAGAAATTTCACAACCAGCACAGCCTGCAAGCCATTCAAGTGCGATTTTTACCATTATTTACCACCCCATCCTATAGTTAGGGTTTTAAGACAAGC
>JAEYQZ010000152.1 GCA_023409695.1 Methanobacteriota archaeon
ACTAAATATTTTTGACTAAAATTTATAAAAAATTTGTTCATGTACTTATGAATTTAAGGATGTAAATTTTCAATTATCTAAAATTTATAGTTTAAACGTTACGTTATTCACTTAAATAAATTAGTTACATGTATAATAAATATGCTGGCTTTAAAGCCAGTTCTATTAAGTAATAAATATCTAAAAAAAATTATTGGAATTAAGAGCAAATTTAAAGGTTTTGATAACCTTAAAGGTCATCAATAACAATAACAGTTCTTTCATGGGTTAACTGTTTCATGATGTCATTTAATACATCTAATCTTGCAGGAAGTCTTCTTGAATCTTCTCTCATGACTCTAATTTTGAATTTTTCTTCCCCATCTGTTCCATAGACTATATTAATTCCGGATATTCTTGCAGGAGCTAAGATATCTCTTGCTACTTCTTTAAAGTCTGAGCCTTCCCCTATAACTCTTACTTTTTTCCCTATCTTTTTTGATATTGCTCTTACTATTTTTCCACTTTTGCCTATGATTTTACCCACTTGGTTTTTGTCTGTTACAATTATAACAACGTCTCCTATTTCAATAGTCTTTTTAAAGCCTATTGTGCCCTCTCCAAGTTTGTAAAGTAATTTTGCAATGTCTAAATCCAGTTGGGTTATTTCACCACTTTTTAACTTGTTTTCACACCCTTGACATAACATTCCACTTTTTAAGCAGACATCGCATATTGGCAATACCATTCTCTATTCCTCCTTCTATTTCTTTGAAAATCAGGTTGATTTTCATGCCTCGAAAACCTATTTCCGAGGGTTGGCGAATCGTGATTCGCTGCAGTAAAATCAATAATATTTTACTGGAATTGATAATTTTAAAAATTATATATATTGCAGATCTAACCTTAATAGAGGCCTATTTGACCTTTTATTTAGCAAATAACATATACTACCAGCGTATTTTTCAATATTGCTCCTTTTAATCCCCAAAATTTTCATATAATTATATTGAGTGGGGTATAAATGTTATATTTTTCATTTTAGGATGCAACTAAAATAAAAAGCAGTTTTTATGGTAGCTCTTAGGTTTTTCTCTCTGTCAAATATAATACCAGAAATATATTGTATTCTATTCATTAATATATATTATACTTCTATATAAAGACCTGATTAAAAACCCTTTCTCTTTGTGGTAGTCATTGCATTAAATATGATTTTAAATACTTCATTTAATAATACTCTAAATGATATGCTAAAAATAGAAATAAGTATGATGGCTCCATTTGGTTGAAATAATGAATAAGAAATATAAATAGAAATTTAAATTTAGAGTATATTTCATTAAATATCTGGTTAAATAGGGGAATTATTGGATTTTAAAACTATTTAATATTATATTGAAATATGGATCCTGGCTTTGTAGGTCAATTCCTTTAGTAAAAAATCCTAATATGTAAAACATACCATTTTGTTCGAAATATATAACTTTTAATTGTATTTTGTTATAGTTAGGGTCATTTCCTGAGTATACTGCTTCAGTAGCATTTATTCCGCTTATAGTGGCATTGGATGTATTTGCTAATGCTATGTTAGCGCCAGAATTTGTAAAACTCTGAATAAAATCATCTTTACGTTGTTCTAGTGTTTCAGATCCATCATTTTGTACTTTAAGTATGGTAAAAGCCGCAATTTGCGTACTTTGAGGATTATTTGCTGAAGTCGGGTCCTGAATTACAATCTGGGTACTGGTTTCATTAACCTCGTCAGTTGTAATATTCCATGAAGATGGGTACTGTAGTGATATTCCACCAGCGGAATAGATTTTTGTAGGTATTTCTGTTGTTTGGTTAACTGGCTGGTTTATCTGCTGAATAGAACTATTATTTTCAGTTGATACATGGGTTACTACAAGTACCAGGAGTGCTATAAGAATTGCAAGGCTAATTGCGAATGCTTCTTTTTTATATGGGCCCTTAAATGGGTTACGGTTTTTATCTTTATATTTTTGCTGTGGGCCGCCTAGTAGATTATTACTTTTGTCTTTACCCTTTTTCAATGGACCGTTCATCGACTACCTCATTTTTTCTATGTAGTATCATCTAAAAAACAGACTAATATAATTTTTCTTTTCAAAGTAACAGTAATACATCTAAAAGTAGGGATGAATCCCTAAAAAATAGATAATTATGGTCTAAAATGAAATTAAATCACTGTACTTTAAAAGTATTAATTATTATATCAAAATTTTCCTCTTCATCACTTAAATATGTTGGAGCTCGTGTTCCGCATGCTATCATGTATATAAATCCTTTCTTTTCAAAAAGTACTATATCAAATTGTTCTTCAACATTGCTGTCCATGGCTCTGGCTGTAAATTCGTAGGCTGTTACATTATCTACTGTAGTAGTTGTTTCTGACATCACTCCGTAACCCGGTACATTTGATGCTTCTGCTTTAACATCATCATAAAATCTCTTTAATGGAACGCCATTAGATGTCCTTTTCATAACTTCTACTACAGCTCCAGGTTTACCATCTGAACTGTTGAGCTTTGGATCTTTAACATATGCAATTAAATATTGTCCGGTTTTATTACCTTCTTCCCAGTCAGCAGAGTAATTAAAAGAGATTCCATTTGCAGAATAAGTCTTTGTTGGAATAGAAGGGGATGTTTGGTTTAATGTTTGATTTGTATTGGTTACATATTCAAATGTTATAACTACAGATAAAATCACTGCAACTATGAGAATTATTGCAAACATGTATCTTTTCAATTTATCCCTCTCGAAATTTTTAATTTCGTGGCGTTGAAAATCATAGATTTTCAACAGCTCTTAAAATTTTTAATTTTGGAGCCCGAACATTTCATGTTCGTAAGCTGAATCTACTTATAAAGCTTTTAATCTACTGTCATGATTAACATATATGTTATACATTAATTGTGTTGACTGGTTAAAGTTACTTTTGTTTAAAATTTAATTTATAAAAAGAGAATGAATTGTTTTTAAATAAAAATTAATGTATTTTGCTCTTATATTGCTAAATTAACTTAAAGCTGCTGATTATAGTGTTAAAATTCTGTTGTTGATCATTATATTGTGAAATAGGAGCGCTGCAGAGTATTATATAGATCGCATTTCCATTTTGGATCCATACTGCCCTTTGTTCTTTAGATAATGAACTTAATATGTAAACATTCTCAAGAGCGGTTTTCCCGCTTACAGTGATGGTCCCATCTGATAACTGTTTATAACCTAAATTTTGAGCCGCAAATTGGGCATATGTTGAATTGTAATAATCCTGCAGTGTCACATTTGATGGCTTTATTGCTGTCTGGATTTCAACGTTTACCTTGACGTTTCCACTGCTATCTGCTGAAGTTGGATCTCCTACCGCAATGGTACTGTTTTGGGCCTGACCTGTTATCAACTGCCAAGTGGCAGGGTAACTGAAGTTAAACTGGTCTCCCCCATATGTTTTGACATTAGTGGATGTATTAGTGGCTGTTTGGTTCCCAGAAGTGGTACATCCAGATATTAGGACTATAGATAGTAAAAGAATTATCGCAAGCAAATATTTTTTCAATTTATCAACCTCTTCTATTATTATCATTTTGAAAACTAAATATATAGTTTTCTATTTCTTTTATTGGCGCAAAGAGGAGATATATAAAATTTCATAGAGTATTTTGCTCTATGAACTTTAAAAATACCTTATTAGCTATAATATCGATAAAATAAATTAAAATTAGTGGTTTTTAATTATTTAATAAAAAATAAGAAAGGTAAATAGTATTCAAAACTTAAAAAAGCCTTGATTACTAAAAGCCATTTATAATGTCATTAATATCCTGATTAGTAGTTGTTGTTTTTGTATTGTTCTTTTTTGTATTTGTGCTGGTGCTGTTCTTCTTCGTAGTTGTTTTATTGGTGGTCTTGGTCGTATTTGTAGTCTTGGTCATGTTTTTAGTAGCGTTTGTACTGTTAGTCATGTTGGTGACATTTGTTGAATTATTGGTAAAAGGAGGAAATGCACTATCATTTGTATACAAGGAAGAACTGGATACTTGTTGAGGTATAAATCCATATACTCCGAATACAATACCTATGAAGAATGCTGCAACTAAAACTCCTATTCCAATTTTGGTATTTATGGATCTTCCCTTTGGTTTTATGTTTTTTTCCTCAAGACCTGGGGCTGTAATGAATTTTTTAAATAATTCTTTATTTTCATCTTCACTGCTTGTTTCTTCGCTAGTTACGTCAGTAGTTTCTTTACCCTGGAGTTTTCGTACTCTGTCTGCAACATTAAATGCTTCAAGCTGCTCTGTTAGTTTCCTTTTTTGGAAGTCATAATGGCTTTTTGGTATATTACCTTTGTTATACTCTTTTTCAAGTTCTTTAAGGCTTTTTATGACCCTTTCCTTTTCAAGACTTATTTCAATCATCTCCTTTTAGGATATGACCCTTAAAAATAATTTTTAAGATTAATTTTGATCATTTGTTTTATTGTTAGATAGTCCTAATAATTTATTTTCAAACTATTATTTTAATCATTATCCTCAATTGGGTATGAACCTAATAGCTTTATGTATGATATTTTTGTTTTCATGGTATTTATTTTTATGGTATCTAAAATGTTCTTTACTTCTTCATCCTCTCTATGTCCCTCTAAATCGATGAAAAAGATGTAAGTTCCGAGCTTCTTCTTAGAAGGCCGTGATTCAATTTTGGTTAAATTTATATCTCTTTTTGCAAATTCACCGAGGACATCATATAATCCTCCGGGTTTATCTTCAATCAGTGAGAATACAATGGATGTTTTATCATGGCCAGTAGGGGCATGATCCTCTTTACCTAAAACAACGAATCTTGTTGAGTTATTCTCAAAATCCTGTATGTTTTCTGCAGCTATTTTAAGGCCATATATTCTGCCTGCTTTACGTGTTCCTATTGCAGCGGCATTTTTTTGACCTTTTACCATTTCTGCAGCTCCAGATGTGCTTGGAGTTGCTACAGGTTTTGCACCCATTTTTTCAATGAATTTACGGCACTGTGAAAGCGCCTGCATATGAGAATATACTATTTCTATATCTTCTACAGATGATCCTTCATTTATAAGTAGATTATGGCTTATTGGCAGTATAATCTCATTTTTAATTTTTAGATTATAGTCATTTGCAAGAAGATCAAGGGTCACACCTACAGGACCTTCTATGGAGTTTTCTATTGGAACAACTCCTAGATCAATGATATCTCGATCAACAGCATCTATGGCCTCCATTATGGAGCCAAATGCTATAAGCTCTCCCTGAATTTTAGAAGCAGCTTCCTCTGCATATGAACCAGAAGGGCCTAAAAAACCTATTTTGCATGCTTTTTTGGAATTTATCATGTTTTATTCCTTGATTTTGATAATACTGTTAATTAATGAATTAAACACAAAGTTTGTAATGGTGATTTACAGTATTTTTACTTTTTTTAAGTAAAAATTGGAAATTATTTTTTATAATTTACAGTATTTTTTACTTTTTTTAAGTAAAAATTGGAAATTATTTTTTATAATTTTCAACATGTTTATGATAGTGTTGATTTGTGTGGTCATTATATTTAAATAAAAATAGGCTATTTTTTTTACTTTTTATTCAGGTTTAAAAGAGAAATATGTGCATAAATATTGTAGAGTTAGTTGTATGCCCTATTTTAATTCATTTAGTAGCTTTCAAGAGTATTTATTTTCCATTTACATTACTAAGACACGAATCAAGTAGCTTATTCGTCATTTCGGTGGCATTTTCAGTTGTGTTTTGTTCTGGAATCTCATAGACAAATGTGGGGTAACCTTCATTTGCAATTGGGTCTGAGACTCGTATTACAGAAGTTGCTTTATATATATTATTTTTGGGGGACTGGTAATAGTTAAAGGAAGGCAATGTTTTTTTAACTTTTTTAGCAAGTTCTATTGATTTGTCATCCATGGATGGAGTTGCAATATAAAATCCGTCTCCATAGCCTTGTTGGTGGGCATGGAAGATAATTACAAGTTTATAATCTGATTTTTTGATATCTGGAACAATGTACTGCGCTGCAAGCTCTTCACCATTGTTCCTTCCCACAGTAAAGTTTTCTGGTTGATCTAAAACATGTATACTGTAGTCAGTTATTCCAACGTCATGTGTTAATGCATAATTTTTGATTAAAGCTTCTATTGGAGATACTGCTATTTTTTCGCGGGGATGTATGCCTGTAATTACAGCTATTTTTGGTTTATTAGGTTCATTTGAGGCATAAACCTCTTTTGTGACATAACCTCTATTATCTGAACCAATAATGGCACTGTTAGAGCTATTAATACTATTTAATATATGTGTGACTCCAGCTATTCCGATAATGCTAAAACAAATTATAAGTATTATAATTTTATATTTCTCCATCCACGCTACCTCCAAACTTGAGTATTGGGCTTATATGTTTCAAAATTAAAAGATTAAAAAGTAAATGAATTAAATATTTAACTGAGCTAAGGAAGGTTTTAAATTATTTACGTTGTTGAGTGAAGAAACTATCTTTTGATTACTAAATACTGAATTAGTAGTGGGGATAATGTTTAAGTCCTCTTTTCCCAGGAATTTTTTGTCAGGAATTAGTGGTAAGTCCTTACCATTTATTTTACTTCCTAGATACTGAATATTATCTGGATTTCCTGCGGGTCCCCATAATAATGCTCCTCCATCAAAAGAGGCCCAAATATCAACTTTTTCAGAATTGTAATCATAGGTAATGACATCTCTTCTAGATTGTCCATAAATGTCTGTACCTATTATTTTAATTGCTGCATTGTCTGGATCATTACTAAATCTATTGAATTTACCATAACCATAATATCTAGGGTTATTAGGTACTTTAACATAATCTCCATCTTTCATTTTAAATAGTTTAGTTATGCTTGCATGAACCCTGTAGTCACATGAGGTTATTCCTACATTATCATCAGGGGACTTTATCAGGAAATGTCCCCATCCATTTCTTTCTATAATTGCATTTGCTTTGTTTATATCTTCCTTTTCAATATGGCCCTTTGAAATTATATCACTTGCAAGTTGTTCTAGACGTTTAGTTGTATTTGGGTCATCTTTTCCTCCAATACTGATCATCCATCCATTTTCTGTAATTATTGTATGGGTGAAATACCCTCGTTGGGTTTTATATTCTTTGATTGCAGTTTGGCCGTTGAAATTTATTTTATCAATTATTATATCTGCTGAATTTACTGAATCTCTTCTGTAAGATAGTACATCATGGCCAGGTCCTACATGGATTAAAACAGAACAACATCCGGTCTCATTTAATGTATCTTTTGAAGTGGATCTTGTGATATTTTCATTTGTATAATTTAATTTAGAAGCTTTGTTTAAATTAACTGCATTTTGTAAATTAGGCTTTTCTATTTTAATTGATATATCAGAGGCCATTATTGAAAATATTAATAGTAATGCCAATATTCCCATAATTAAGCGTATAATATTACTTTTCATAAATACGACCTAGTTTAAATAAATTTTAACTCTAAACTTAATATTTGCAAATTTATTGGGTGAGATATTTCTCGAAAATATCAGTGAATATTACTTTAATTTATTTTATTATTAATAATTTAAATAATAATGGGTTCTTTATAAGTCAAATTGCAAAATGGAGCTTTAACACTACAAAAATAGAGTTTAAGGCTAATTTCAGTATTATGTAAAAAAGAGGGCTTTTTTTAATTTAATATTAATATAGTGAAAATATTAAACTTTTATACACATAAGTCGTTAAAAACTAAATTTTATCCGCACTTATAAAAAACATGGTTAATTAACCGTGATTAAAACAGTAAATTATGTCTTAAATTAAAAATTAGGAGTTTATAATGCCTTGAATTAAGTAATAATTTTATTTATGCACCTGATTTTAGATTAAAATAGAATTTATTAAATTTTCATAATATTTGAACTTTAGATGCGAAAAATTTCAGTAAAGCCCTCCATTTATATAATTGGTAATTTTATCGGTTGTAGATTGATGTATTTTCCTTATTACAGCTTTATTATCTTCAAATCTAAGTATAACTGCAAATACTCCAAGATCATGCAGATAATGTAGGAAATCTTCAGCCTCTTCCTCGTTGTCCACATCGATTATTAGATCCTCACCTGCAGTATTTCCAGAAGCCACATTTTTAATTGTATCTACCATGGGGTATAAAATTGCTTCTCCAAGCATATGTGCCCTTTTTTCAAGCTCTTCTTTACCTTCTTCCATTTCAAATGCCTGAAAACCTTCCCTTATCACTCTGCTAAAGAAAAAATCTCTTCCAAAGTCAAAAGGATATGTAAATGCATAGCGGAGTTCATCATCATGCGCCTCTGAAGACGTATATTTTAGGGGTGGAATTTCCATAGACGGGTCTTTAATTACAATTCCTTCCCTGCCAGCGTTTCCTATTTCTTTAATTACTTTTTTAATTACAGATGGTGCTTCATTAATTTCATATATTCCAATAAGCCGTACAACAGGTAAATTATATTTTTCAAGTAATTCAGTTTTTTCTTTAATAGACATGGGTTCATTTGATACTTTTTTACGTATATCAAATACTCTAAACCCTATATCGCCAATTTCTTTATAATAATGAGCTACATAAGGATTTTCAGTACCTAACATTTCTCCACATATAACTAGATCGGGGTTATCGTTGAAAAAATCCTTCAAATTCATAATTTCTAGCGCTTTCTTTGTAGTATAAGGACATACGTATCCTCGCCTTGTTAAAGCAATTATTTCGTCACCTATAGATGCTATACGCACATTGTATCCGTTCATTTTTTCTTCAAGAGCGACTTTATCCTTAAAATGATTTTTGAGAGTTGGTGAAAGCATTAATGTCCTTCTTATCTTTGGAAAACCTCTTATTACTTCTATTTTATTTCTAAAATAAATTACAGTTCCTGTTTCCATCACGCCAACATCTTTTTTAAACTGCATGGCGGGAAATCCATGGAATTCAAAAAATTTAATAATGCCCGTTTTAATTGCGTGATCCAGCTTATCCGCTTTCACGTTTAGAAGTTCGTGAAGTTTTTTATCTAAGAAATCTTCTATAACAATTTTGGATTCTAAATCACATGTAGAACAATGAAAAAAAAAGTTGGTGAGGGAGTTATTCCTCCTCCAATCTATGTTCATCTTTTTATTGCAATTTGGACATTTGACTTCCGGTAAAATTCAGTAAACCTCCTCTAATTCTGCAATGAGGTTCATAAGGTCTGTTTTAGTGATCATGCCTGTAATTTCACCGGTATCGTTTGTAACTGGTACTCCACTGAAGTCTTCATCTATCATAAATGTTGAAGCATCGGCTATTGTTTTTTCTTCACTGATGGTCCTCACATTTTGAGTCATTATATCTTCTACAAGGAGATTTCTTATCCTTGCAGCTTGGTACTTGTCAGGAACAATTTTTCTAAAGGATATCATTGAATCTGCTATGTCTTTAGCAGTTAAAATTCCTTCAATTTCATCGCCGCTCATTACTGGCAGTCTTCCAATATCCTCATCAATCAATATTCTTCTTGCATGAACCAGCCTATCCCCTGGATTTACAGTCATTACGTTAGTTTGCATCCTTTCTTTTATGTAAGTCTTATCATAAGGTATTCCCTGGCATGTTTTAATGAAGTCAGTTTTTGTAATGATACCTACGATTTCTCCGCCGTTTACAATTGGTATTCCGCCAATTTTGTTTTCAATCATTATTTTGGCAGCTTTTCCCAGATTTTCAGCTGCATTTAAAGTTATAGGATCTGGAGTCATAACTGTGGATACATGAAAATGTGAAGGGGGCATATTGCCATATCTGGATGAACCAAGCCGTAATGCAATATCTTTTTCAGTTATAATTCCTACTAATTCCCTTTCATGGTTGTTGTTGGTGTTTATGACAGGCAGCCGTGAAATTTTATGTTTTTTCATGAGTTTTAGTGCATCATTGAGATTTTGGTCTTTATCTACTACAACAACTTTGGAACTCATTATATCTTTTATGTGCATATTCTCACTCCACTTACAAAATATAACCAAATTTAAATTTTTTTTACTGAATTCCTTTAATTATATCGGTTTTTGTAATTATTCCAACAAGAGAATCGTCTTCAATAACAGGAAGATGGCTTATATAGTTGTTGCACATCAATTGGGCAGCTTCGGCTGCATCTATATCTTTGCTGATTTTTACAACATCTTCGGTCATTATATCTTCTGCAGTTAACATGGATAGGTCTCTGGCTTTTCTTTTTTCTTCCCCTTCTACTCCTTGTCTTACGAAGTAGACCCTTTCAACACTCACACCTGTATCGGGATCATTTACCTCAGCAAAGGAGATATTAGCTGGAGTTATAATGCCTGCAACATCGTTATCAAACATTACAACAAGTCCATCTATGTTATTTTCGTTCATAACGCTTATGACGTGAGTTATAGTATGATTTTGATTTACAGTTACTACATTTTGGGTCATAAGATCTGAAACTTTCCATTTGTTATGGAATTTGGATGCATAAAATTTCATGAGATCTGTTTTTGTGATAATTCCTGCTAAACCCTCATCATCTACAACTGGGACTGAACTTATTTTATCCCTCAGCATGGTTTCAACGGCTTCTTTCAGGTCGCTGTCGGCATCTATTGTTATAAGGCCGTTGCTCATAATTCTTCTGATGGATATTGTATCTATTGGCCTTCTTTTCCATGCAGGGCCATTTCCTCTTAATTTACGTGTCAGGTCTTTTTCTGTGACAATTCCAATGGGATTATCTTCTCGGTCTGTAACTATGACTCTACTAACTCCGTGTTTTAGCATAATTTTCCTTGCGTGGGCTACCTGTTCAGTTTCCCGAATCAAAAATACTTCGTCATTCATTACATCTTTTACTAACATCTTACCACCATGAAGCTATTAATCATGTATTTATAATTTGCAGTAATTTTAGCTACTTATTGCCCTTAAAATATCGCTTTCTGTTATTATACCAATTAGATCGCCATTTCTAACTACGGGGAGCCCTCCAATACCTTTAGTCTCCATTATACTGCATATTTCACCTAATCGTGTTTGGGAATTGGTAGTGACCACTTCATTAATCATGATGTCTGCAAGCGTGGTATTCAGGATTTCTTCAGCATCATTTGTAACTAATTTTTCAAATGCAGTATTATTACCAAGGAATTTTAAGATATCTGTTGAGGTAACAATTCCAACAAGCTTATCATTTTCAGGGTGAGGTGTTTTTCGTTCTTCTCCAATTACAGGGATTCTTCTAAGTTTATTTCTAACCATAATTTTAGATGCCCCTTCAATTCGGGTTCCAGGAGTAGTTGTTATAAGTGATGTTGTCATGAAATCTTCCACAATTTCATCTGTTAAGACTCCTGAGAGGAGAAATACAAAATCTCTTTCAGAGATTATTCCTACAATTTTTTCATCTGAATCTACTATTGGGAATGCACCGACTTCTTTTTCCAGCATTTTGGAAACTGCATCCCCGATGGAGCTTTTATGACTTAAAACTTCTACCTTAGTTGTCATAATTTCCCTTACTGGATCATTTATGGCGGATAAAAAATTACCGTTGTGTTTTTTTTCTAAAATTTGATACCTGTCTCCACCACCTAAAAAGTCAAGTATATCCATGGCTGTCACGATTCCACGGATTTTTCCGGTCCCGGGGTCTGTAATTGGGAGCCTTCTAAATTTGTTTTTTACCATTATTTCTGCGGATTCTTTGATTGTAGCACTTTGAGGTACTGTTACTACTTCTCTTTTGGCGATGCTCATAATATCGCCTTCGTGTTCTGTTATATGGGTTTCAAACTCCAATGGAGCTCTTTCTCTAGATTTTACTATATTTATTAGTTCTTTTCTTCTCATGAGTACACCTCATATGAAACTAAACCTGAAGTAATCTCTAAAAATAAATTTGAATTATTTAAGTCCCATAAATAATATTTTAAAATCAATTTATATACGACCCCAAAATATCTTCCCTTGTTATTATTCCAACAAGTTCTGCTTCTCTTACTCTTTCGGGTTCTTTTTTAATAGGTATTGGATGATCAACTACAGGTAATCTTCCAATATTATATTTGACCATTAATTTTGCAGCTTCTTTGATGTCTTTATCTTCAGTGATGGCTACTGGGGGGGTTTTCATAACGTTTTCTACTTTTGTGGGCTTTTTAACTCCGCCTTCTTTGGAAAGTCTTACATGGCCAGAGTTTATAATGTCTTTTCTGGTTATCATGCCTATTATTTTCTTCTTTTTAATTACAGGGAGCCCAGAAAATCCAGTATCGTCCATTTTATCCCATACTTTTGATAAAGGATCATCATAATTGCATGTAACAACATCTCGTGTTGTTGCTTCGCCTACATTCTGCTTTTTAGGCTTTACTTCTCTATCTAATAAATTCTCAAGAATATCAGCTACACTTATTATTCCAACAAGAGTCATATCATCCTCTGTTTTAACAACAGGTGCTTGAATAATATCTGAATTTATCATTTTTTTCCCAATTTCGTTAATATCTACTTCTGGTGTTGTAATGACCTTAGGGTGTTCCATAATCCCTCGGGCTTCAATATTTGATTTTGTTGCAGAGATGCGCATCATGTCTCCACGAGTTATTGTTCCTTCTAAATGCTTTCCAGAGACTACCGGAACACATCTAAAGCTTTCATCCCTTAATATAGATCTAACCTTAGTTACACTCGTATTTACAGAAACTGTGACAGGATCAGGTGTCATAACATCTCCAACATTGTTCAAATTAAATCACCTTCTAAATCTTCTTTACAGTCTTCACAAACAAATTTTCCATCAATTTCGTCTAAATCATCCATAAAGTTTCCACATGCTTCACAAACTCCAGGTACTGATGGATTTATATTTCCATGGTCCATCTGATTTTCCATTCTTGCATTTTCAACAAGAATTTCAGTTAATTCTGGAGAAACTGCCATTATATCTTTTGCAGTTAATATGCCTTTAAGAGTTCCTTCTTTTACTACAGCTAACCGTCTTATATTCATTTTTGACATGAATCTAGCTGCTTCATTTAGTTCTCTTCCAGGGTCGATTTTTATGAGGTTTTTAGTCATTATTTCATCGACTGATATTTCACTGGCTTTGATATCGTGGGCAACAACTTTGTTGATGATATCTGTTTCTGTAACTATTCCTTCTGGTTCGCTATTGTTCTTTACTATTAAACAACCCACTTCATTCTGACTCATTAAATAGGCAGCATCTGCGGCGCTGTTTTCGGAGCTTACGGTGACTACATTTGATGTCATTGCATCATTTACTGTGACTTTTGTTTCTATTTCCATTTTTAAACACCTTACCGTACTTTCAGAAGTTTATGAACTTGAGGTATTGTTAATACATCTAAATAGTTACCTACCACTTCAGAGAATTCAAATAATTTTTCATTGTTCTCTATCCAGTAATTAAGAGGATATGCAGGTTGGATAACCATTGATAACTTGGAAGCATCTGAAATTTCGTCAAGCATCCTTGAAGCTATCAGTTTTATTATATCAACTTTTGTAGAGGGCAGTATAACTATCTTACAATATATATTTGTTTTATTATCTATTAATAGATTTAGTGATTTTAATTCATCTTTAAATAGATTATCCCAATTAGAAGTTGAACAGTGCTCCGGCAATTTAATGTCTAAAGAAGCATATTTAATTAATTCTGCTATTTTCTCCATTTCATCAGGTAATGAACCATTAGTTTCAAGCAGGCAATCAAAATCATATTTTTCTAAAAATGATCTTATGAAATCTGCATGTAGTAATGGCTCTCCTCCTGTTAAAGAAATAGAATGGAAATCTGGAGTCATTAATTTATTTACAGAATTAAAAAGTTGTTCTTCTGAAAAAGAGGATCCACTTTTAGGATCTAAGCCTTGTGGGGTATCACAATAATTGCAGTGAAGATTACATCCAGAAAATCTTACAAAAATTTGCCTTCTTCCAATTAGTTTACCTTCACCCTGGATGCTTGAAAAAATCTCATTTATATGAGCTTTCATTTATGTCACCATATGAATTATACAGTTATTCACATGTCTGGAAGTAGGCACCTTGTCCAATGCCTTCATTTACACAAATTTGAACACTTGAGACACTATTATTTGATGCCTTTAAGTATTTAAATGTTTCTTCGGCAAAGTATTCCGCCAGATCTTCTGCAGAGGTTGATTTGAGCTCTAAAAGGCGACAATCTTCCAGAGGAAGTTTGTATTCTTTCTCACCTATTTTAAATTCTACAGATTTGTCATCTTTGTGTGTAAATTCAATAGCATCGCTGTTGCATGGAATTAAAACCTTATGATCAAATTCTGAGCAAATTTCTCTCACAATTTTTTTTGCATGTTTAAAATCAACCACAAATCCGAATTCTCCACTTCTTTCTCCTTCTACAGTTAGATCAACAATGTAAGAATGTCCGTGTATTCCGCCGCATGACTCGTGTAAAGGGATCATGTGGGCTGATGAGAATCTTAAGTTAGCATGTATTCCATTAATCTCTATTTTCATTATAATGTCCTCTTAAATAATTTAAATTAAATATATGAATTTTAAATGATTTATTTGACTAAATATCTTTTTATACTCTTAATTATGTTATTTAGAATTATTAAATGTATTTAATACTCTTAAATTTAATGTTATGTAATTCAATTTTTATGTGATATATCTTCAAATAACAAATTAATAATCGATAATCCATTACTGATCACATGTTAGTCAGAATACTCTGGTCTTTGTGATATCTTCTTCAATAGATTCAATTTCATTAATATAACTTTCGCATATTTTATCAATCATGCAATCTATTTTTTCATTGTCCATATCTTCCAGGCATTCACAAAGCCCTATTGTTTCTACATCATCGGGAGTGCCTTTATTTGTAATATTCATCCCGAAATGTATTTTCATGCTGCTGTTGGAGCATGTTGCTATGGAGATACTGAGCTTTTTACCTTCAAAATAGATGTCATCCCCGTCACGGGTTGTATTAATACCTAATTCACTTAAAATATCTTTAGCTATCATAACAAGTATCCTCTGCCTGTGGTAACATGTCTTCAGGTCTGCAGGCTGGCGGTCAAAATGTTCCACTATAAAGTGCATCATTTTATCTGCTTTTATTTCAAGGCCTACATCTTCATAGTCGATGAGTTCTTCTGGTTCTATATTTAGGGGACCTATCCATGCCACAATACTTGATCCTTTAATTTTATGTTCTGTAAATGCCCAAAATGGTTGTATTGGGCTCCCATCATAAATTAAGCATTCTTCTAACTTTTTGTATTTCATGATTTCACTTTGTCTTTTATTATAATCATCATTATGTTTAATCATCAATAATTAACTCTTTATAACCTGTTTCTGGGTCAAATACTCTCTTAAGAGTTTTATCTGATTTTAAGATGCCAATTTCTGCAGTGGTGTTTATTATGCAGCCGTTACTTAGATGGCCTCCAAATACATGTCCTTCTGCATCTGAAATTGATATATGTACATGAACTCCATCTGCCGAAATGGTACCTTCCGCGGATACAATCTCAAATGGTCCTTTAAATGTCTTATAATTACCATTTGCCATTCTCAATATGGCAGAATTTAAACTGCCAACCATGCAAATTATAATGCCTGATTTGATCTCATTCTGCTTGGATATGTTAATAATGCCTTTTTTAAGGTCTTCTTGAGGTTTTAGTCTTGAAATTATCATTTAACTCATTTTTTATATATTTTGGTTACCATCTGAAAGATTGTTATTTATTTATAGGTGGATACAATTAAATAAACTTATGAGAGCCAGAGCAAGAGATTTCATATACACTAAAGACAATTTATTCTTTGCCACAACTTCTTATCTGCATCCAGAAGACAGGATTCTGTCATTTTTAAGATATATTCCTGATCCTAATGGTAACAGGTCTAAAAATGGGCAGAGATATTCTAAAGTAGATTCTAAACAGGCTTATGATTTTTTAGGTAGTAATCATCCTGAATATCTTTTTGGGCCTGATGAGGATCTTAAAATGATGGGCGTTCCTTTAGATAAGGTTGAAAAAATATTAAAACCAGAAGAACGCTTGAGGGAAATACTGGATAGTTCTAATAACGATGAATTACTTAAGAAAGTTGTAAAATTGGCGGGCATCTTCCATGATCAGGCAGGTATTCCTTATTCGAAAATGGGGGTTTCTGGTTCGATTTTGCCAGGTTTATATGATCCAGCTGTATCTGATATAGATTTCGTGTTTTATGGGCTTAAAAACCATAGAAAGGCAATGGATACCTTTGGAGAAATCAAAGACAAGAGTGATTTGAAGAGTATAAGTGACGAATACTGGGCGCATTTATACGAAAAAAGAATAAAAGACGATACATTGAGTTATGAAGAGTTTCAGTGGTACGAAAAACGTAAGAATAATAGGGGTGTAATCGACGGTACGCTTTTTGATATTCTTTCCACCCGTGACTGGGATGAAATAACAGGAAAGTATGGGGAAGAAAAATATGAATCTATGGGCACTGTAAAGATTGAATGTAAGGTATCTGATGCCATGGCAGCATTTGATAACCCTGCTACCTACAAAATTGAAGATGTTAATATTCTGAAAGGCCCTGATACTGATATAACTGAAATTGTCTCATTTACTCATACTTATTCTGGACAGGCAAAAGAGGGTGAAGAAATAATTGCAAAGGGTAAATTAGAAAAAGTTACTGATAAAAATGTGAGATACAGGCTCGTAGTTGGTACAACTAGAGAAGCATTAGGTGAGTATATAAAACTGAAAGAATTTTAATTCTTTCGCGTCAAAATCATAGATTTTGACAGCTGACAAAATCTCTCAAAAATTCGTAGAATTTTTGGAGCCCTCAAACGCGAAGCGTTTGGGGCATCGAAATCAGAGATTTCGAATGCACGAAACCAAAGGTTTCGTAAGCTCCGATTTTGTCGCGTTAAAAATCTTGATTTTTAACAGTTGAGAGATAAAGTCTAAATATTTAAAATCTTTCAAATTTTGGAGATACTGGCGAAAAGTTTTAAATTATCAAATTATAACAATTGATATCTTTTATAATAATTTTAAAAAATTAAAATTTTATCTTGATAGGGAGGCTTTTAATGAAGGATATTTATAACGTTGGGCTCATTGGGTTCGGAACAATCGGAGCAGGGGTTGTAGAAACTTTTAACCGAAATTTGAACCTTATGGAGCAAAAAGTAGGCGCAAAAATAAGACTTAAAAGAATTGTGGATCTAGATATTGAAACTGATAGGGGTGTAGCAGTAGATAAAAATGTTTTATCAACTGATATAACTGATATTTTAGAAGATCCGGAAATAGATATAGTAATAGAGCTTATTGGAGGCTACGAGCCTGCAAAAACATTTATTTTAAAAGCAATGAACCATGGAAAACATGTAGTCACTGCAAATAAGGCTTTACTTGCAAAACACTGGGAAGAAATCTTAAAAACTGCAAATGACAACAATGTCCGAATTTGCTTTGAGGCAAGTGTCGGTGGAGGTATTCCTCTACTTGAACCATTAAATGAAAGGCTTGCAGCAAACCACATTAAATCTATTTATGGTATAATAAATGGGACTGCAAACTATATTTTAACTAAAATGACTGAGGAAGGCCTTGATTTTGATGAAGTATTAAAGGAAGCTCAGGAGAAAGGTTATGCAGAACAGGACCCTACTTTTGATATTGAAGGGCATGACACTGCTCAAAAATTGATTATACTTACTATTTTAGGCTTTGGAACATATGTTGAACAAGATAAATTCCATGTTGAAGGAATAAGTAAAATCAAACAGGAAGATATTGAATTCATCAAAAATGAACTTGGATATTCTATAAAACTCCTTGCAATTGCAAGAATTGAAGATGGAAAGCTTGAAGTAAGGGTACACCCGACTTTGATTTCTGCAGATCATCTGCTCGCATCTGTAAATGGTGTTTTCAATGGAGTATATCTGGTTGGAGACATAGTTGGGCCAGTTATGCTGTATGGGCCTGGTGCTGGAATGATGCCAACAGCAAGTGCTGTAGTTGGTGATTGTCTTGATATTATGGAAAATATGGAGAGGCCTAACATATACGGTCCAAAAGATACCGAAGTCAAAGAAATAAAAGATATTGAAGACATCTGTTCTAAATATTACCTACGCCTTACTGTACTTGACAAACCTGGAGTTTTACACACTATATCTGGTATATTAAGCAATTATGATATTAGTTTAGAATCTGTAAATCAGAGAAGGAAAAATGAAGGTAAAGAAGTTCCAATTTTCATGGTAACACATGAGGCACTCGAGAAAAATATTAGAAATGCCGTTAAAGAAATTGATGAGCTTGATTTAGTCAAAGAGAATACCCTCTTTATCAGGGTTTTGGAAGATTAAATACTTTCATTTTTTAAAATTTTTGAACTAACAAATTTTTTTAATATTATTTTACTTATTTTTAAGTAACTGCGTTAAATCATAAATGATAAAAATATAAGAGTAATAACTATCATATGATAATACTATGTTAGAATTTGTTGGCTCGTTTGGGGAAGACGGATTTGAACTCAATTTTGCAGACCTGGTTTCACCTAAAGAGTGGAAAAATGAAATAGAAGCTAAATTGGCAACCTACAAAGAAGAAGCACACGTTGAAGATAAAGGAAGATTGAATTTATTCATTGTTGTGAAATTAAACCCTTCAGATGATGAAATAGATGATATTAGATATATATCCAGACATATTAATGAATTTACAGAATTTTATCATGAAGCTATACGTGAAATTAAATAAATTCTCTTTTTAATTATTCATACATTGTTGATTCTTTCTGAAGTAGTCAGAAAGCTGTAAAAATTATTTT
>JAEYQZ010000170.1 GCA_023409695.1 Methanobacteriota archaeon
GCATCATTTGCAAAACGAGGTATATTCAGCGGAATTCCGCGGAGCCTCCCAAACCGTAACGTGATAAGATGGTTTGCAGTGAATGATTTCCTCTACAAAAAATACAAACGGAAAATGAAGTTCCATATAATTCCCGAACTGCAAATGGACGGTAAAATCTCAGGCAGGGAAATCAGGGCAAAGATAATTGAGAACAACTTCGAAATACCTGAAGATGTAAAAGAAGTCCTTCCTGACTCCACAGTGAAGATCCTTCAAAAGGAAATAAAAAATGGAAATATACCTGGTAAACGAGATATTGAGACCATTACAAGAAGGCTTAACAAATATTCAAGGGCAAAACTGCTTAATATAGCTCATATAAATGCTGATGCAGCAGAGGCCATCATTAAAGGCAGACAATACCGAAATGAAGATCAGATTTGGGCAGCACTGAGAATGGCAGGATACGGCCCGGTCCTCACCAGGCTTGCAATAAGCTCAATTGAACAGGATGTAACACGTGAAGAGGTATTCAATCTTATTAAACATTATGAAACAGAAGGAATTATTCCTCCAGATCAAACTGTAGAAAGCGTGATTGAAAGGGCATGGTTTGTATCTTCTAACGTTGAAAAAGGAGTTAAATCTTCAGATGCTCATGAAATGTTTAGGAAAGGGAAAAGAGGTCCAAAACCCCAGTACACTATCGATGCAGGGCTTCATCTTAGAAGTTTCGAGGTTGAAGATTTAAAAGAGGGAATTGAGGCTTCTTTATTTGTTGATAAAAGGGAAAAATTAGCCTGTCAGATACGTACTGAAAACCGTAAAATAAAAAGCCCTCTGAAATTACCTGCTAAATCAGCAACATATCTGAGGCTTCTTATCGATTCCCACTTTATTCCACTTAGCGCAAAATTAGTGCATAAAAAAGAAGGTTGGAGAGTTAGAATATTTGTTGGAAAATGAAAGACAAATTTAATTTTCTAAAAGCCAGTTAAAGAACTTCTGTACTTCATCAACCCCGTTAACATAAAAAGATGCATTTTCTTTAACAAATTCAGGGACTTCTTCTGAAACTACGACTATTCCTGCACCATTGACCTTACCATTTCCTTTGAGTTCCTTTAGTTTGTTAAATGCATCGACATCAGTTACATCATCGCCTAAATAAATGATCTTTTCAACATCATTTTCAAAAATAAGCTTTTCAAGTATCGTGCCTTTGTCATGACCAATTTTAGGCCTTATCTCCACGACTTTACGTCCTTCTGTAATCTTAAATTTCTCAATACCTTCCATTTCATTAATAGCTTCTAAAATTTTCCTGTGTGTTCCTTCCAGATCTTCACATTTCCTGTAGTGAACTGTAAAGCAAAGTCCTTTTTCCTGGAATAAAATATTCTTAATATTATATAATTCCTCTTCAGTCTGGATATTTTGAGCAATCTTCTGTATAATAGGCAAATACTCTTCTACTTCAGGTTCGATGTATATTTCATCATCCTTTAAATATTCAAGCCCATGACTCCCAATATAAAGCAATCCATCCACTTCAAGCATCTCTTTAGCATTTTTAACGTTTCTTCCAGTTATAATGCCAACTAACTGGAATTTATCTACGAGTTTTTTAAGTGTAGCCCTCATAATCTGAGTTATAGTGGCTTCATATGGATCTAAAACTATTTTACTTATAGTACCATCTATATCTGTTATAACTGCTGTTTTTTCATCTTTTCTGAAGTCCTCAAATTCATTTAAGTGATCAAAAAGATATTCCGGCAAGTTTTTCCTCCATCAAACCTGATTATATGTACCTAAATATAGTATTATTATTTGATTAAAAATTATTTACAATTTTTCTTTTTAAAAATAGAATATCCAAAAAGATTAAACTAATTTGAAAATTATCGCTAGATGAATACAATAATTAAAAAAATAAATAATATAAAACACGTCTATTCGTAAAATTAAATAAATTATGCACTTATTATATAAAAATAAGCATCATTATACTACCAATATACATCTAAGGATTTAAAGATTGTCCAGTGCAATTTTAGCGGCATTTTGTTGGGCTTCTTTTTTACTCCCACCAGTACCTTTTCCACAATTTTTACCATCGATTACAGCAGCCATGCCAAATGTTTTATTATGAGGTTCCCCTTCCTCCAAGATTAGCTCATAAACCACATCAACACCATTTTGATCGCATAACTGCTTTAATTTAGATTTATAATCACAAAAAAAGATGTCACTATTTTTTATATGCGGTATAACCGTTTCGGAAAGGAATTCCTTGACAGCATCCAGACCCAAATCAAGATATAAAGCACCTATAAAAGATTCAAATACATCACTGATAATCGAATCGACTTCACGACGGGTTAATTCTTGACCGGCACCTAATTTTACGTACTGATCCAGACCTAATTCCATAGAATAAACGTAAAGCGCTTTTTTACATACATAATTAGAGCGTAAACTGGTTAATTCACCTTCAGTTAAATTAGAATCCATATTATATAGAAATTCAGATACTACTATCTCTAGAACTGCATCCCCTAAAAATTCCAATCTTTCATAACACTCATCGATGCCGTTCTCATTTGAATAAGACTCATGAAGAAAGGCCAGCTCATAAAGACTGGTATTAACAGGTTTAATCGAAAATTTTTCCAGTAGTTGCATATTATCTTAATTATATTTGAACATGATAAAATTTTAGTTGTCCACTTAATTTGAAAAAGAACAAAAATATTTTCAAATTTTTAGTGATAGCATTCATAAATTATACTTCAAATTAGTATTCATACCTATTTAAATCAGTATTCCTATTATTTATCACCATCAACATCCATATATTGAGTAACTGGACATTTCCAGTCTCTACAAAACGTCATAACAAGTTCATCTTTATCTGTAGTTATAAAAAGTTTCCAGCAGTTATGATTGTAAGGTTTAAATTTAATTTCAACAATTTTTTTACCTATAAGCTTTTCTAAGGTATCTTGACATTCTTCTACCTGTTCATTCATAACCATAGTAACCCTCTGAACCTCATCAATAAATTACTTAAATAAGACAGCATATAAAAAGCAGTCCCTTTTGTTATTTATATCAAAACAAATTAATAAATTTTTCAACGAAAATATATAATTTGTTCTTATTGGTTAATTCCAGATAAACAAAACTTAATTTTATTTTAAGAACCTTATTATTGTTATTTTGAAAAATAGACCATGATGTATTAATTAACCTATCCAATTTAAGTGAAATTTTAAAGGTCAAAAAATATTAACATTAAAGATCATAATATTACATGATCAATTTCAAAAAAAGTGGAAGGTGATTAAGAATGGATAATAGAGGACAGCTATCCTATATACTGTATGTAATAATCATTATAATAGTTATCATAATCCTACTGAGACTATTATAGGAAAAATAATAGATAAATTCGTCCTTGAAACTGTTATCATTCATCTCAGGTTGTGAATGCATCAGTATATAACATATCTTTCCATATTTTCCAGAAATCGCATTCACAAATTCAACCACTTAACTATCTCAAAAAGTTCATAGATAATCATAAATTAAAAAATAAGTGTTTTTCAATAAAAAAATTAATTAGTTGGGGTAATTCTCAGGCTATTTTAAACTGCATCACACGAAAATAGTCTTT
>JAEYQZ010000187.1 GCA_023409695.1 Methanobacteriota archaeon
TAATTGAGTTAGATGATGGTAATTATACTGTAGTTGACCCAGCAGATGTTCCATCATCTGAAACTACATCGCAGATAGATACAGATGTATCCAACAATTGTAAACCCCTAATTGTAACCATTGTTAATGGTTTGTGTGGACTAGTACAGGCAACGCTAGAAGGATTAGGTAATGTATGTATGATCTTGGGAAATGAGCTTGAAACAACACTTTAGATCCTAACTATTGTATATCACAGATTCACCCGTCATTACTACGAAAGATAGGATATCTAAGGTAAAAGCGAATTTCATGCCAAACAAAAAACATGACTTAATTAACTCCACATGGCAGAGAACTTTCTTTGTTCTCTGCCTAATTTTTAAATAATTTAAATAAAATTAGGGCAAGATTAAAATTTTTTAACTTAAATTTAAACTAGACTTTTATATCTGAGCTTAAAGTGTGGGCAATATACTGTATTTTAGCAATATCTTCTATAAATTCAGCAAGAAGAGTTGCTTCATCGAGATTAACACCTGCAGCAACTGTTCCATGATTTTTCAGTATCACAGCATCGTTATCTTTCATCAGGAAAGCGGTATCTTTAGCAAGTTCTTCGCTTCCAGGTGATGAATATTCCACATATGGAATGTAAGGAGTTTCAATAGGTCCAAATCCTTCTAATCTTTTTAGTTTTTTACCTGACATTGAAAAACCAGTTGCAAAGGGGGAATGTGAATGTACAATACTATTTATATCTTCTCTTTCCCGGTAAATTCCAAGATGCAGAAAAGTTTCCATAGATGGTTTTTTATCCCCTTCAAGCATATTTCCATCCATATCTATTATGATAATATCCTCTGTTTCCACGTTTCTTTTGGCAATACCACTTCTTGTAATTGCAACTTTTGATATCCCTTCTTCATAAAATCTACAGCTTATATTTCCAGATTTTCCTGGTACAAGGCCTTTTTTGTAAATATAATGTGAAGTATCAACTAATTCTTTTATAATTAGATTTTTATCCATTTTAATCACCAGAATTTCTTTTATTTATATTAACCTGCTAAATAGTTATTTTCCTATTTTAGAGATTTAATCATATTGAAAAATAGTAGATATGTGAAGTTATTTCACATTTAAGCAAATTTTAAGAGTTTAAATGAGCCTCTATGTATCACTGGGACTTCTGCACATGTTGGCACGATGTTGTAAATTTTCTGAAACTCTGTCTGAGACTGGAAAGTCCCTGAATTTATCAGATGGATGCCTTTATGTCTTTTATATGCATTAATATGCACGTGTCCTGTATGAAATATATCTGGAACTTCTTTTATGACGAGATGGTCTTCATATTCTGATGCAAGAGGGGTCCTTTCCCCGTATATGGGTGCTAAATGCCTTTTTTCTATCAGCTCTGTCATTACAAGGTCTGTCCGCTGGTGAGAAAATCCTTTAACAGACATTGCCATATCATCGAAGCTTCTTCCATGATATATAAGTGTATTGATCCCATCTAAACTTACAACTCCGGGATTACTTACAAATTCTACATTTTTAAGCTCGTAAAGGGATTTTGCGTATGTTTCTGGAAGAGCAGGTTGTGGTTCGGCTAATCTGACTGCATCGTGGTTTCCAGGGGATATTACTATTTTAATATCACTTCGAATATCTCCAAGAAGCCTCGCAGCTTCATCATACTGTTCATAAATGTCTTTTATAGTGAGCTCTTTTTCTTGATGTGGATATATACCAATTCCGTCAACTGTATCTCCACCAAGAACTAGATATTTAACATCGTTTGCAATTTCCTGCTGGCTGTCATCCCCGAAGTCTCCATTTATCCATTTTATGAACCTGTTAAATGCATCTTCAAGAAAAGTAGAACTGCCTATGTGGACATCAGAAATAAAAACAGCTCCAAAATCCATGGGTTTTTCATAGATTCTTGGAACTCCTGGCTGTACAATGTCTGAAGCCATTATCAATGTTCCTTTTTTACTTCCGATTATGCCAATAACTTCATCTCTTACAATTTTTTCAGCTTTTTCATAGAGCTGATGGTTTTCATTATGTATAAGAACACTAATACTTCCAGTTTCATCCTCTAATTCTATTATTTTATGGCCGTTTTTGGTGTTTTTTATGTCATTTACCATTCCTATTATTTTAAGGGCATCATCGTTCTTTCCTATCCTGTTAATGGGGCGATGATCCTTTAATTCCCTTCTCTTATTTAAAATATTACGTAATTGTTCATATCTGCTGTTAAAATAAGTGATAAAGTCTTTAACTTCCCCGCTTGTATATGATTTTTTGGTGGTATCCTGAAGTATGTGGAAATCAAATGGTCTTCCAGTTTGGAATTTGCTCTGGGAAGCTGTAGTGTTTACATCCACAGTTTCAGGGATAATTTCTTCATTTATTTCTCCTTTTAAACTATTTTTTTCCAGATATTGATCCAGAATTTCTTCAGTTAAAACAATTATATTCTGATTAGAGTACACTATGTCTTCTATTAATGATTCTGTGAACTTAATTGAATTTTCTTGAGTTATTATGCGTTCATATGCTTTATCGTTTATCAAAATGTTGGCATTGGTGAACTTTAAAATGATATCATCGCTCATGACTACCCCGTGCAAAGCTTTTTGTATGTATATTTATAACATCATATTATAATATTAATCTAATTTAACTCACAAAACTAAGTTAATCAATTTTAAAAATTCATGTTAAGAAAGTATACTAAAATAAATTATTTAAGGTGATAAAATTTGCCAAGGATTATAAAATTTATATTTTTCCTATTACTCTTCGGGATAATTTTTGAAGCAGGACTTTTAAGCTCGTATACTATAGTAACTTCCCAACCTCCTGATGTTGGAAAAGTTATAGATATGCAGGTCAGTAAATTAACTGCTATTTGGGACAGTATAGGTATAGGTTCAAAGGTGAGCATTACTAAAACATACAACGTTACAAATGTGGATACGGTTTCACAAGCCCTTAAAAGCAAAGCTCAGCTTGATGGGATTAATATTGACACAATTTCTGCTATAATAGTTAGTTCAAGTGGAGGTAAAGTAAACGTGACTATTTCCGCAACAGGATATAAGGAAAATGAAACAACTGGAAATAGTTCAAATAGTGCTTTTGTTAGTGGGCAAATAGTAATAAGTCCAAGCGCGACCTATAATTTGACTGCAACAGCAACTGGAGAGCAGGAAACAAAGGGTATATCAGTGGATGTTAACACTATCAAGATAACATCACTTAAACAAATAAAATCTTAAGAGAAGGATTGGTTTAAGTTAAAGCTTAAACCAACTACATTTTTTATAAAAAATAATTAATTTTATAACATGGTGATTCGATGATCAGCGTTATAGGCATAGGGCCTTCCCGAGAAGACATGAGTATAAGAGCTTTAAATGCAATTAAGAATGCAGAGGTTATAATAGCTTACAAAGCTTACATAAAACCCATAGAAGACCTGCTTGATGGGAAAGAAATAATTAAGAAGGGAATGGGAGATGAAATAGAACGAGCTGAAATAGCTATACAAAAGTCAAGAGAAGGTAAGAATGTTGCAATAATAAGTTCTGGAGATCCTGGCGTATTTGGAATGGGAAATGTTGTTTTTCAATTAATTGGCAAGTACAGTGATATTGAAGTTGAAGTTATACCGGGAGTAACTGCAGCAACCTTTGCGGCATCCAAACTAGGAGCGCCTCTTCATGATTTCGCGGTTATAAGTTTAAGTGATATTTTAACTCCCTTATCTGAAATAAAGAGAAAAGTGGAGTTTGCATCAAAAGGGGACTTTGTAATTGCTATATACAATCCAATGAGCAAAACGAGGAAAGAACCATTTAATGAAGCTTACAGGGTCTTGCTTGAAAATAAAAAACCATCTACTCCTGTTGGGATAGTAAAAAGTGGAGATAATGGTGTAGATACTACAGTAACAACACTTGAAGAACTTAAAAATCATGAAATAAACATGTCTACAACTGTAATTATCGGAAATTCCATGACTTATGTTCAAGATGGATATATGATAACTCCAAGGGGTTATATGATCCGGTCAGATATACATCCACTTTCAAAAGAGTTTTATGAGCGTTTTTTAGAGGGTGAAATAGTTGAAGGTCCTAATTTAGAATGTGAATATTATCCATGTCATGAAGAGGGACAGAGCTGTACTTTCTGTTACTGTCCGTTCTATCCATGTGGGGATAGTTCTACTGGAGGTAAATGGATAAAAGATAAAGGCGTCTGGAGCTGCCAGGATTGCACATGGATCCACAAGGACGAAGTTGTTAAGTGTATCATGGAAAAATTCCCTGAAATCGTTAAAGAGGTAGATGACCTCAAAAAAAGAAAAAAGGATCTTTTAAAGTTGAGAAGGGAATGTATTCAGAAGGTAGGATAATTTAACCTATAAAATTCTTTTTATTTTCAATATAATATTTTTAAAGCGGATTTTTGTATTTGTCTGTAGTGATGTAAAGACTATTGGCTTTTTTGTTTAGGTTTTAACATAGTTTCTAAGTTATCTTTTGTTTTTATACTTGCAAAATTCTTTTTTGAGATAAAATCTATTTATGAGTGTTAAATCGAGATTTGGGAACTGTTTACGGATAAAAGATTCGTAATCCAAAAATTCTTTGAATTTTTGACTGCCGGCGAAAAATGAAATTTTTCGTGCCACAAAATCAAAGCTGGCAAAACTGAAAGTTTGCAAATCAAAAATTTGCAACATCGAAAATCTGCGATTTTCGAAAGTTTTGCGCATTCAAAATCGTAGATTTTGAAAGATTTTGATGGTTTTCAAAAACTATATTTTTGAGACCCAAAAAATCTACGATTTTTTGACAGCCGTCGAAAAATTTTCAATTTTTCGGGCATTCAAAATTAAAAATTTTGACTGTTAAAAAAACTTATTATTAATTTTAACCATAGTATTAAAAGTGATAAAATGATAAAGATAAAAAGGGCTTATGAGTCATCCGGTGAAGACGATGGATTTAGAATTCTTGTCGATAGAATCTGGCCTAGGGGAGTATCCAAGGAAAAGGCAAATCTAGATACCTGGATGAAAGAGATTGCACCGAGCAATGACCTAAGAAAATGGTTTGCACACGACCCTAAAAAATGGAAAGAGTTTGAAAACAAATACGAAGAAGAGTTAAAAGACAAAAGTGAGCTAATTGATGAAATAAAAGGAATAGAAAAAGATAAAGGAAAAGTAACTTTAATTTATTCTGCAAAAGATAAAGAACACAATAATGCAGTTGTGCTTGAACATATACTCAGAAAATTATAGTTATTTTAATATAAAAAATCAAAATTTTTCTATTTCTTTACCTCTAGCTTGTTGGTGATATCATGAGTGAAAAAATATTGATAACAAATCTTAAAAGTAAAAATAATATTCAAGATGCGGTATCTGAAGTTAAACCAGATAGGATGATAATTATATCATCTAAAAAAGCGAAATTCAGAGATTTTGAAGTAAAAACGGATTATATAAAGATAAAAAACCGATTTGAAGATATTATCCATAAAGCTAATGCTATTTTAAATGATGAGGATGATTTTTCAATTATAGTTAGGCCAGATAGAATCGGCGTGTATCTTTTATGGCTTGCTCAAATGCGTTCTTTAAATCCAACATATGTATTAAGCCATGGAGAACTTCAGCAGCTTCCTATTATCCCTGCAGGTGCACTCGGTGATAAAGAAAGCGAAATATTAAAATTAGCTGATTGTCATGGATTTATTGATCCTAAATCTGTTAATAAAGAATTTGGGATCGAAGAAGACAGTGCAAAAGGATATTTAGAGAAATTATCTGATGTAGGGATCTTGAAATATTTTGAAACGAAGGAATTTGAACCTGGTGAAGAAAAGTCGCATGCTTATTACAGCACAGACATTTTAGAAAAGGGAAAAGAGACTGAAGACTTTTATTTAATGACTGAGCTTGGAAGAATAATGGTGTATATGGCTTTAACCAGTGAATAATCTATTGAAAACAATATTTATTAAAAAAAACATTAAGAATAGTTAATATTAGGATTAAAAAGCTTTAAATAAAAAATAAATTAAAAATTAGTGAATTTAACTATCTAAAATTAAAGAATGAGAGCTTTTGTTTAATTAAAGCTCAATTTCCATAATTTTAATGGCAATAGAACTTAAAGATTAAGTTCAATTTCTTGTAAAAATCGAAGATTTTTACAGCCAATCAAAATCCTCAAAAAATCTTCGATTTTTTGGGAGTTAGAAAAATACGTAGTATTTTTCTAAAACTAAATATTAGTTTCGATTATTTTATCAAAATCTTCGATTTTGATAGGCAATAAAAATTAAATATTAATTTTTATTATTCCATCAAAGACTAAGACGGCATCCCCTTCCATAAATGCGCCTAAAGTTTCACTATTTTCATAGACATTTATTTTAAGATCTCCGCCGGGGAGATGTACCAGAACATCGTTATCGAGTTTTCCAAGTTTGAATCCGGCCAGTACGCAGGAAGTAGCTCCAGTACCACATGCAAATGTCACACCGGCACCGCGTTCCCATGTAATCATATCTATTTCGTTTTTACTTAATATTTTCACGAAATGCACATTGATTTTCTGCGGAAATGCTTCATGTGCTTCAATTACAGGACCCATTTCATTTAGAGGCACATCATCAAGATTATCGGCGAATATTACTGCATGGGGGTTTCCAACACTTACAGCACTCATTTTAAGTGGATTTCCATTTACAATTAATTCGTCATCAAGGAACTCTTCTTTGTCACTTGTCATTGGAATTTCAGATGTTTTAAATGTTGCATTACCCATATTGACCTTTGAAGATGCGACTTTTCCATCTTCGATGGTTAATTCTACTTTTTTGGTTCCGCCGAGTGTTTCAACGTCTATATTTTCTTTATTTATAATCCCTTTGTCATATACAAACTTGGAGAAACACCTTATTCCATTTCCACACATTTCAGCTTCAGAACCGTCTGAATTAAAGATTCTAAACCATATATCTTCAGATTTGGACGGAGTAACGAATATAACTCCATCAGCTCCAATTGAAAAACCGCGTCTGCAGAGTTCTGCTGTGATTTCTGGTTTTTTGTCCTCTGGAATAATTTCTTCATTCATTTCATTGATTACGATGTAATCATTTCCAAGTCCGTGCATTTTTGAAAATTCAATTTCTTTTAAACTCATTAATTAAGCCTCATTAAATTATAATAGTATATTTAAAGCTTTTTATAGTGTAATATGGTTTTATCTCTTGAGAATAATTTCATATTACATTAAAAGCCCTGATTGTAGTAATTTCCTATTTTAAAAGTCTTACAGGCACGTTTTGTTTTGCAAGAACGTCTGCAAAGGTTTCCCTTTCCCTTATAACTTCACTTTCACCGTCAGTTACCAGCACTTCAGCGGTTTTTGGGCGTGAGTTGTACTGTGATGACATTGAAAATCCATATGCTCCCGCATTTAAGATTGCAAGGATATCTCCTTCTTTAATTTCAGGTAATGGCCTGTCCCTTGCAAATAAATCTCCGGATTCGCATATATTTCCAGCAATGTCAATATTCTGGGTAGCTTCTGCTTCTGGCTTGTTTGCAACCACTATGTGGTGGTATGAGCCGTACATTGAAGGGCGTAAAAGTGTGTTAAAACCGGCATCTACACCTGCAAATTTCCTGTAGCTCTGTTTTATGGTATTTACTTTTGTAAGGAGTGTTGAAGCGTTTCCAACTATGTATCTGCCTGGTTCAAGGTACATTGTAGGTTTTCCGAGGTTGTACTCATTTAATTTATTTTTAAAGAGGCCTACAATTTCTTTTGAGAAGTTGTCTATGTCAAGTTTGTTTTCATGCGGCTCGTATGGTATACCAAGTCCGCCACCGAAGTCTATAAATTCAAATTTAACTCCTGCTTCTTCGTGTACTTTTCCTGTAATATCCATCAGGGTTTCAACTGCAAGCATAAATGGTTCGGGGTCAAGTATTCCAGATCCTATGTGAGTGTGAATTCCGACAGGTGTAAATCCAAGATCTTGAGCTAAGCTGTAAACATCAGCTGCTTCTTTTTCCATTACACCAAATTTAGATAGTTCGCCACCAGTTATACAGTGCTCGTGGTGTCCAGCTCCTACCATTGGGTTTACCCTGAATGATATCCTGACTTTTTCGGGGTCGGTTAATTTTGACAGCCTTTTAAGGGCTGAAATTGAATCCAGGTTTATTGTAACGCCTGATGATACTGCGAATTTAAGTTCTTCGTCAGTAACGTTGTTTCCTGTGTATAAGATCCTTTCAGGTTCAAATCCAGCAAGGAGTGAGGTATATACTTCTCCAGGGGATACTGCGTCAATACAGCTTCCTTCCTGTTCAAGTATTCTCATTACTGCAAGGTTTGTGTTAGCTTTACAGGCGTAGAATATTTTAAAATCTTTATACTGGCTGGAAAATGCGTTGTACAGCCTGTTGTAATTATCCCTTATTTTCATCTCGTCTATAACATAAAGGGGAGTGTCATATTTTTCTGTGAGTTCTACAGCATCTGCTCCACCGATGCTTAAATTTCCTTTTTCATTTGTTTTAAGATCAAATTGCAT
>JAEYQZ010000091.1 GCA_023409695.1 Methanobacteriota archaeon
GAAAAATCAGGGAAACGTTAAATCAAACGGTTTCTATGTTAATTTCTATCTCTCAAAAGACAGCAGCATTACTACATCTGATATACTCATTGGACAGCGATATATCCCAATTCTCTCAGCTGGTGCAACCAATTCAACAACCAATTCATTTACACTTCCATCAGATATATCTGGAAATTATTATGTTGGAGCAATAGCTGACTCAACTAACATTGTAGCCGAAACAAATGAAATAAACAATATAAGAGTTAGTTCAAACACCATATCAATAAGTACACCTGATCTTGCAGCTACATCCATAAGTACCGGATCAATCTCATACAAAAGAGGAAGCACAATAGCAATTAAAAGCACAGTGAAAAACCAGGGAAGCGCTACATCAGGAAAATTCTATGTCAAATTCTACCTTTCCACAAACAGCAAATACACAACAAGCTCTGACGTGTATCTCGGTTATAGATCTGTCAGCTCACTTGGAGTAGGATTATCAAATAAAGCCACCAAATACCTGAAGATACCTTCAACTATGAAAAAAGGACACTACTGCTGTAAAATGGTAATTTATCCAGTAAACAGAACAGCGGACTCAAAAACATCGGATAAAGTAAGGTGCAGTCAAATATGGCTAAATATATATTAAATCAGAGGATTTTCTCAAGGGGTATTTACCCCTTCTAAATCCGCTGTAATATCTTAAAATATCCATTTATCTTTTAATTTTTAAAATAATACGTTTTAAAACCAAGTTTAAACTATTTTTAAATGCAAATATAAAAAATTAGTATCTATCCCTAAATAAATTTTAATTTTAAGCTAAAATTTTTCAGTATAATACCTATGTCTCTAAAGACATAGGTAAATTACTTAATTAATGGCCATCCACTCAATCTTCCCAAAATGAGAGTGGCAATTCATCCTTTTTTATAACTTGTTAATAAGCTTTTCGGTGAAATTACACTTTAATAATAATTGACGCCCCATTTGAGAGTTCAAACAAGAGGGTGATCGGGGCGCCATAATTAGTATAATAATATTATATAAAAATTAGTAGGTGTAACATCCCCCCGGAGGCGATACGATCAGTATTAAAAATAGTATCGTTGTAATAGGGGATGCACTACTAGTTAAGGTTAAAGGTATTTATATCTTTTTCTATTACACAAAAAATAGCATTACCTAAAAAAATATGCGTTAACTTTTAAATATTTGCGAATCAGATATAGATCAAGAATAAATTAATGAAAAAAATGTAAGAGATTACAGAAATTTTTACAGAAAAGCTGATTCTTATATTTAATTTATAAATACCGTAAGGAGAATGAAAATGCCAATAAAAGAGGCCAAGAGATCATACGATACAAAGCTTATAGAAAAAGATATTCAAAAGTTTTGGAATGAAAACAGCATATATCAAAAAACGGACAAATTAAGAGAGAATAGCCCTAAATTTTCATTTTTAGACGGCCCTCCTTATTGTAGTGGTAAAATACACCTGGGAACTGCATGGAATAAGACTATAAAAGATACTTTTTTACGCTTTAAAAGCATGTCCGGCTTTAACCTGCGGAGACAAGCGGGATGGGATACTCACGGGCTCCCCATAGAACATAAAGTAGAAGGATTACTCGGTTTAAAAAGTAAAAAAGAAATTGAAAGTAAAATAGGAATTGCCAACTTTGTAGAAAAGTGTAAAGAATTTGCAATCGAAAATAAAGCCCTCATGACGGAACAATTTAAAATGCTGGGCATATGGATGGACTGGGATAATCCTTATGTTACTTTTGATACTAAATACATGGAATCCTGCTGGTGGACCTTAAAGAAAGCAAATGAAAAAGACCTTCTTATAAACGACCTCAGGGTTATAACATGGTGCCCCCGATGTGAAACAGCACTCGCACTTGCAGAAATCGATTATGAAAATAAAGAAGACCCTTCTATTTATGTTAAATTTCCATTAAAAGAGTCTGAAAACGGTAATGAATACGTTCTTGTATGGACAACAACACCCTGGACTCTCCCTGCTAACATGGCAATATGTGTACATCCTGATTTTGATTATGCTTACGTTAATGTTAATGGTGAAGTTTATATAATGGCAGAAGCCCTTGTTAGCTCCCTATTTGAAGATCAAGATTACGAAATTACTAAAACTGTAAAAGGCAGCGAACTTGTAAATATTGAATATCAACACCCCCTTGTAGAAGAAATACCCGTTCAAAAAGAATTTGAACATAAAATATTACCTGGAGAACATGTAACCCTAACAGAAGGTACAGGATGTGTTCATACAGCTCCAGGTCACGGTCCAGACGATTTTGATATTGGTAAAAAATATGGTTTACCAATATTCTGCCCAGTAGATGAAGCAGGACTATTTAAAAAAGAAGCTGGAAAATATGAAGGTGAATTTGTAAAAGAAGCTGATCCTTACATCATAACAGATTTAGATGTACACGGTTTCCTTTTTAAAGAAGGCGTAATTGATCACAGATATGGATTCTGCTGGAGATGTAAAACTCCTATTATATACCTTGCAACACAGCAGTGGTTCCTTAAAGTTACAGACATTAAAGACAAAATGTTATCCGAGTTAGACCATGTTGAATGGGTTCCAGAATGGGCTGGTGAAAGCAGGTTCCGTAACTGGGTCGAAAATGCAAGAGACTGGACAATATCAAGACAAAGATACTGGGGAATTCCAATTCCAATCTGGAGATGTGATGACTGCGGAGAAATAACCGTTATAGGGTCCATTGACGAGTTAAAAGAGAAAACTGTTAAAGGAACTCTTGAAGGAGATTTTATACACAGACCGTATGTTGATGAAATTACAATCCAGTGTGAATGCGGAGGAGACATGAACCGTGTCCCTGACGTTTTAGATGTGTGGATAGACTCAGGAGTAGCAGGATGGGCAGCTCTGCATTATCCAGAAGAAAAAGAAATGTTTGATGAATGGTTCCCTTATGATTTCATAACAGAAGGACATGATCAAACTAGAGGATGGTTCTATTCACAATTAGGATGCGGTGTAATATCCTTTGATAAAGCACCATATAAAAAAGTTTTAATGCACGGATTTACCCTCGACGAAGAGGGAAGAAAGATGAGTAAATCCCTTGGAAATGTAGTTGCACCAGAAGAAGTCATTGAACAGTATGGGGCAGATATATTAAGATTTTATCTACTCTGGGGAAATAAACCATGGGAAGACCTGAAATTTACATGGGATGAAATTAAAAACGTCCAGAAAATGTTCAATATCCTCTGGAACGTTTACGTATTTTCAACTACCTACATGGCAATAGACAATTTCAACCCAACACTGTACACTGAAAAAGATCTTAAATTAAGAGATGAGGACAGATGGATAACTTCACGTGCTAATTCTCTTGCAAAAGAAGTAACAGAAGCTTTAGATTCTTTATATCTCCATAAAGCTACAAGAGCTATAAATCATTTCATACTTGAAGATTTAAGCAGATGGTATGTTAGACTCATAAGAGGACGTACATGGGTTGAAAAAGAAGATCCTGATAAATTAGGAGCCTACTTTACACTATACAACGCCTTAAAACTTCTAATTAAAACAATGGCCCCAATAACTCCCCACATTACTGAAGAAATTTATCAGAATCTTGTAAAAGGAGTTGAAGAAGATGCCCTTGAAAGTATACATATGGAAGACTGGGAATTCAATGAAGATCTGATTAATACAGAATTAGAAGAAAACATGGATATCGTCAGAGATATCATCGAAGCATGTGCAAGGGGAAGAGATGTTGCAAGATACAAACTTAGATGGCCAGTAAGTGAAATTGTAGTTGTTTCTGAGGATAAAAAAGTTTTAAGCGCAGTTGAATCCCTTAAAGCTGTCATAATGGAACAGGCCAATACAAAAGAGATCATAGCAACAGATGAATTTGAAAACCTCAAAATAATTGCAAAGCCTAATTTAAAGACCCTTGGACCAAGACTCCGGGGCGATGCACCAAAAGTAATGAAACATCTTACAGAAGCAGACGGATCAGAGATAAAAGCAGTTTTAGATGCTGAAGGAAGTTATTCTGTTGAAGTTGATGACAGAACCATAGAACTTGGCGTTGACGACATTTTATTTGAAACTGAACTTCCAGAGAATCTTGTAAGTGCTGATTTCGATTCTGGAAATGTATTCATAAACACAGAAGTTACAGAAGAAATATTATCAGAAGCAATGTCTAGAGAGCTCATAAGAAGAGTTCAAGATATGCGAAAAGACCTTGACTTAGATGTTGAAGCCAATATTCAGGTATTTGTAGAATGTGATGAAGGCTTCAAAGAATTAATTAAACCATTCTTTGACTTTATCTCCAATGAAGTACGTGCTGAAAAACTGAGTTTTGAAGCGCAGGAAGGAGATTATACAAAGGAATGGAAGATTGAGGATGAAAACCTTAAAATTACCATTAAAAAAACATGAGGTTAAAACCTCAAATAACTCTTAAAAATACACAATAATTTAAATATACTAACTGCAGCGTGATATCATGACCCTAACAGATTCAGAATGTAAATTTGTAAAAAAAGAACTTGGGCGAGACCCTAACTCATTAGAGTATGGCATGCTTGATATAATGTTTTCAGAGCACTGCTCCTATAAAAGCAGCCGCCCTATTTTAAGATTATTCCCAAACGAAGGTAAACGCGTGATCCTTGGTCCTGGAGACGATGCGGGAATTGTTGAACTAACAGATGAACTAGCACTTGTTATTGGAATGGAAAGCCACAACCACCCGTCAGCAATTGAGCCCTATGGGGGTGCCGGAACAGGTATTGGAGGCATAATTAGAGATATTATTTCTATGGGTGCCAAGCCAATTGCATTACTTGATTCATTAAGGTTTGGACCTCTGGAAGACCAAAAATCAAGGTACATATTTGAATATGTAGTAAAAGGAATTTCAGACTATGGAAATAGAGTAGGGATCCCAACCGTTGGTGGAGAAATCGAATTTGATGATAATTTCAAATTTAACCCACTTGTAAATGTTATCTGTGCAGGGCTTGTTAAAAAAAGCGATATTGTACTGGGTTCTGCCCCTAATGTAGGTGATATCTTTGTTCTTATGGGAGGTACCACCGGAAGAGATGGAATCCACGGTGTGACATTTGCATCTGAAGAGCTTACAACCGAATCTGAACTTGAAAGCAGGCCTGCAGTCCAGGTAGGGGATCCTTTCACTAAGAAAATGGTTATGGAAGCTACATTTGAAGCACTGGATAAAATTGACGTGGTCGGACTTAAAGATTTAGGTGGCGGAGGTCTAACATGCTGTGTTTCAGAGATGGCTGCTAAAGGCGGTAACGGGGCTGAAGTAGAACTTACAACAATTCCACTTAGAGAAGAAGGAATGACACCATATGAAATAATGCTTTCCGAGTCTCAGGAAAGAATGGTTTTTGTTGTAAACCCTAAAGATGTGGACGCATTAATGGAAATATTCAATAAATATGAACTTCCAGCAGCAGTTATCGGTAAAGTCACAGATACCGGAAGGTTAGTTTTGAAGAAAGAAAGCAAAATTATAGCAGATGTTCAAACAGAACTTCTCTCAGATCCTCCAGTTGTTGACAGGGAATCATGTAATCCTTCCGAAGATGGATGTGGAGCATCTGAAACCGCTGAATATCAAGAGGTAGAAGATATCAATCCTCAGGAAGCTCTTCTCAGACTTCTCTCTTCACAGAACATCGCAAGCAAAAGCTGGGTTTACAGGCAGTACGATCATGAAGTACAGATAAGAACTGTTATTAAACCCGGGGATGATGCGGCGGTTCTTAGAATTGATGATGAAAAAGCCATCGCACTAACATCAGACTGTAACAGCATACACACCAAGCTTGATCCATACCATGGAGGAGCTGGAGCAATTGCAGAAGCCATAAGGAACGTTGTTTCAATGGGTGCTGAACCTGTATGTGTTGTTGACTGTCTGAACTTTGGAAATCCTGAAAAACCAGATGTTTTCTGGCAGTTTAAAGAATGTATTAAAGGGATGTCAGATATTGCGAATAAATTTGAAACCCCTGTAATAAGTGGTAATGTAAGTTTCTATAATGAAACAGAAGGAATAACTGTAAATCCTTCCCCAGTTGTTGGTGTTGCAGGACTAATGGATATAAAAGACATTAGAACTATGGATTTCAAAAACGAAGAAGATAAAATCATATTAATCGGTGAAACTTATCCTGAGCTTGATGGTTCCCAGTACCATAAAGAAATCTTTGATGTTGTCCAGGGAAAATCTCCAAAGGTGAATATGGATACAGAGCTTGAATCTGCAGAGGCAGTTCTAAAAATAATCCGTGAAGATGAAAATGATGCGGTAACAGCGGTTCATGATTGTTCATCTGGAGGAATAGTCGTTGCAGTTGCTGAAATGGCAATTTCCGGTGATCTTGGAGCAACTGTAGACATTTCAAAAGTGCCCAAAGATAATAATATGAGCGATGCTGAAACACTATTTTCAGAGTCAAATGCAAGATTCATTGTTACAGTTAAAAGTGAATATGCAGATGAGATATTAAATAAAATAGATGCTCCCGCAGCAGTTATTGGAGAAGTTGGAGGTAAAACTCTAACTATTAACCAGAATCTGATAAATGTAGATATTGAAAAGCTCAAAGAATCATATTATGGAGTAATAGAAAAATTCATGGCTTAATTTAAGCATGATATAAAATTTTATGGCCTGATGATATGGAAAAAGAGAACTTCAGACAGTTAATTCATGCATCAGGTATTTTTATTGTTTTTGTAAATATTTTTTTAAGTCCCATTATTGCCATACTCACATGTATAGCAATTGTACTTATTGTAGAAGCTATTTTTAGAATCGATGAAAATAGAAAAGTATTCTTCTTTTCTTTTATTTTAAGAAAATGCAAACGAAAAGATGATGAACGCGGTTTTGTCTATTTCTTTATTGGAATTATACTGACACTTTATTTATTTAAATTTAACATAGCCATTGCCAATGCTGCAATACTGATTTTCTTACTGGGAGATTCTGCATCCACCATATTTGGAAAAAAATTTGGAAAAAAACCATTGCCCTTCAATGAAAGAAAAACTTTAGTGGGGACCTCTGCGTTTTTTATTGTTGCACTGATTGGGGCATTAACCCAACTTCCACTAATTCCGGCACTAGTCGGGGCTTTATGTGGGGCAATAACTGAAGCATACAGTCCCATAGATGATAATATTCCAATTCCAGTAATAGCAGGTATTGCAATGAGTTTAGTAGTATACCTTATATAATAAAAATATGAAACAATTAATTTCAATAGGGAAGTAATCCTGACACACAATGACTAATTAAATTAAGCCGGTGAAATATTGCGTCTAAACAAATTAAACATCATTGGAATCATAATGATTCTTTTTGCGGCATTACTTGCTGTTACAAGTTTCCTGGACAGTACCATTTTAACAATTACATATCATCTTATGGAAGGGTCATCTAAAGGTAAATCCCTGATTCTTTTTGCAGTTATGGGCAGCATATTGTTATTTTATCCTTTATTCAAATCAAATGGATTATTGGGGAAAAGAATATCATCTTTAAGCCCTCGCTTGAAAATAGATACCCAGAAGTATCTTAAATTCACTATAATACTCATATTTTTTACATATATAGTTGGACTGCTCATTGAAGTCTGGATAAGAATAAAACTTGGCGTGTCCCTTTTCACCATGTTCGTGTCCTATAATGGAAATGAATTTAGTACAACTGCCTTAACACACAGTCATGCGCTTAAATCAGTTTTAGGCTATGTAATTCACTCGATTGGAATACACGCTTCTTCAACTATAAATACGGGAGTCCCACTTGCACAGTATACTATTCCATTCTCACTAATCATTTTAATTACATTCCCACTAATTTACATAGCTGGAATTATTGCACTGAGCGAAAAAAGAGACCTTTATAAAGTATTGTTAGCGTTTTTCCTGACCCTCTCATTTATTACAATGCTTGATGGAGGGATGCTGGATTACCCTGCATGGATCGCTCTTGCAGGTCTTCTAATAATTTATTATGTCAGCAAAAAACCTTTTTCACCGCGAGATTTATATAAGCCAACTCTCATAATGGCCTTAATTATTATTCTCAGAGTTTCAATCAGTGTATTTGGATCTAATACTGATTTCCATGAATTGACCATTATAGACCCTGCAGATAACATAAACCTAAACGGTTACGACGTTTTAAGTATTCAAAAAGAAGGAAATAGAACGATAGTTGAATTACCTGGAAATCTATCCGACAAACCGCTTTTACTTAAATTGATTCCCGATTTAAAAGGCCAGTGCAGCGGGTTCACACTTTCATGGAATTATAAAGCTTGGGTGTGACTCAACCCTGCAAAAATTTTATTTTTGAC
>JAEYQZ010000231.1 GCA_023409695.1 Methanobacteriota archaeon
AATCCTTAATGCTGCAGTATTCAAGATTTTTTTTAGTTCCATCAACCATTTTCTCGTCTATATCAGTTCCAATTACTCTAGCCCCTACTATTCCTGCTTCTATTAAGATACCACCTGTTCCACAGAAGGGGTCTAGGACAGTGCTTCCTTTTTTGGCCCTTGCTAAATTAACCATTCCCCTTGCAAGTTTAGGGCTCATGGATCCTGGATAGAAAAATGGTCTTTTATGAGGTTTTAAGTCATTATAGTGTTTTTTACTTCTTTTAATCAGTTGTTTACTGACTAGGACTACATTATCAAGTACAATAGTTCTTAAAAAAGTGTCTGGATTCTCGAGATTTACTCTGACTTCATCTCCTAACTCTTTTTTAATGATACCTCCAAGCTCGATTTCCATGGCTTGGGAGTTAAAATCAGGGTCAATGCCTGCTCTTTTAACCCTTACTGCATAATCTTGACTAATAATATCTTTCCAGGGGTATTTTTGGATATCATCGTTTAAATGAGGGATACTGGTTTCAAACAGTAATTTACATATCTCGTGGGTATAAGCAAGCTTTTTACCAATTATATCAATAACTGCAGAGTCTTCATCTGCAATTTCAATGATCAAAATTCCATTTTGATGATATTTTATATTAAAGGAGACGTTTTCAGTCTCTAAACTCGCTGTTACTTCTGCTTTTGGTAAAGTTTCGTTTTCACCGGATAAAATGAAGATTATTTCCATAGATTAGACACCTTTTAATGAGTTGAGTGGTATTTATTTTTTTATATTTCATAGATTAACTGATATTTAGGGGTTTCACCTTTAATAAATTACTTAACTACAGTTCAAATTAAACAAAGTAATTTTTCATTTTAACTAAATATTTTCAAAATAAGTAATAAAAGGTATGTTGATTTTACAGGCCAAATATTTTACGTGACAGTAGTTTAGGAAGAACTGAAAAGATTATTCCACTTTTTATTAGTTTTATCATAAGCGGTGCTTGAGAGTCCAGATCTCCATATTCAGAAACTATTTTTCCTACTTCTTTTTCTTTAAGTTTTAAAATTACTGAGTCAAGACTATTATTGTCCAGTGATTCATAGGTATTCTGTACTTTTAGCTGCATCTTAAGTTCATTATTATACATTTTTCTGTATCTTTTTTGATAATTCTTTAAAATATCAATATCGTGGGAGCTAATTGCTTCATATACAACTTCGGCAGCGATTTTTGCACAATTAAAACCTATTATAAGTCCTCCACTTGTAGTTGGTTTAACCTGAGAAGCTGCATCTCCTATAAGTATGGCCCGATTTTTCACTATGTCTTTTTTAGGGTCATATATAGGAATTCTGCCGTGATATTTTTTTAAAATTTTTGCATCTCTTAATTCTTCATTGTTCTTTAAAAATTCGTTTAAAATCTCACTTAATTCTTTATAATCAAAATCAGCAAATAAACCCACCCTTGCGGTGGATTCTGATAGTGGAATAACCCATAAAAACCCGGGAGATATTTTTGAATTCACATATACCTGAAAATAATCCTCTTTAAATGTGTTTTCTCCAGTGTCAATTAAATATTGGCTTGCATGCACAGATTTAAATGCATTGTCAAATGCTTTAGATACTATGGATGAATGGCCGTCAGCACCTACAATGATTTCAGCAGATATTTTTTTATCTTTGAAGTATATCTCTCCATTTTCTATGTCAATTTTTTCTGCTCGATGGTTTAAAAAAAGTTCTGCTCCTTTATCTACTGCTAATTGTGCTAAATATTTATCATATGCAACTCTATCTAAAACGTAGGCTAAGGGTTCTTCTTTTTTACGCATTGAGATCATAGTACTGGATGGAGAATATAAACACGCTCCATATATTTTGTTAAGTATAACTTCATCAGGTAAAACATTCACATCTTTTATTTTTTTACCTAGAAGTCCTGCACATTGTAGGGGTACTCCTATCTCCTTTTTTTTCTCAAATATCGCGACTTTAAGCCCTTTTTCTGCCATATATCTTGCGAATGTTGAGCCTACAGGTCCAGCTCCAACTATGGCTATATCATAATTTTTCATGTTATCTTATCCATTTAACAAAGCTATCAATCATCTTATTCAATGTAAAACCGCGAAAATATGTTTTCGGGGACTGTAAAAAACAGGAAATACCTGTAATATATGTTAAATTAACATTAGAATAGTACATTTTGAGTTTGTAACTACAACTATTTAAGGGTTGATCAATATCTCTTAAATTTTTTGTCATATCTGTCCATTACGGAATCCTTAATCTTTTTGGAGCCTGCTGGTTTTTCAGCTATATAATCTCCTTCAATCATCTGGTTTATTCTATCTTCTACTTTTGTAGGATCTGGAATATCATTGAGTATTATTCTGGTATTTTCATGACCGCCGTATACAGATATATCTCCACTGGAGGTCAAGCGTTCTATTAATCCCTGCGAAACGTTTACGTCCTGAATTTTATCATAATGCATATATGATTTATTTTTACGGATTATTCCCTTTTCCAGGATAACTCTGTAATTTGTAAGGGTATATGTTGTGTATTCCCATGAAAGTATATCCCATATGATCCAGAGGATCAAAATAAGCATTAAAAAGAACAGGATTAGGGTGGTATATTCTACAAGTGGAACTTGGATATATTTTATGATATAATTTTGTATACTTGCAACGAGAGATACTGCTGGCTCGAAAAGATATATAATTATAAGTAATGCAATGAATTTAATTACAGCTGATTTTAAATACATAAAAAAGCGAGGCTTGGTCTCAAATAAAATTCTTTCTCCTGAACGAATATCTTTTGTGTGTCTCATATAAATCACCACTTTCCACTACTTTTAGGAGGGATAAACTAAATTTAATTATGATCCTTTCTGTGTTTTATCTATGCATAATTTAGAATTAGTAATCTAAATATTTTATGTAAGACAAACTAACCACAATGATCACAGAAAGAATTAGACTTGATGAAACTAACATTTTACTTAAGACAGATTTAATAAATCATAAACTTTCTAATTTTATTTTAAGACAGCGTATGGAACTTATAAATTATATTAGAAAGAATAGGGAATTTTTAACATCTTTTGAACCGGTAGAAGTAGAAGATGCCCCTTTTATAGCTAATGTAATGTCAGAAGCAGGTAGAATCGCAGAAGTAGGCCCGATGGCCGCTGTTGCAGGAACCATATCTGAACTCTCAATGAATTTTCTAATAAAAAGCGGTGCAAAATATGCAATTGTTGAAAACGGCGGGGATATAGCCATTAAAACTAATAAAGATGTTGTAATGGGTCTTTATGCAGGAACTTCATCGCTTTCTGGACAGATTGGTTTTAAAATAAAATATGAGAAAACTCCAATGGGAATATGCACTTCCTCCGGGACTGTTGGGCATTCCATAAGTTTAGGCAGGGCAGATTCTGTATCTGTATTTGCAGA
>JAEYQZ010000251.1 GCA_023409695.1 Methanobacteriota archaeon
AGGGATTTGTTTATACCTACGGCAACCGCTTAAGAGCACACTTTGAAGGTATCGATCAGATTCAAGTAGCCATTGACAGGCTTAAAAACTGTACCGAATCAAGGAGATCAATTTCTGTAACATGGGATCCAACTGTTGATACAAAAGTTGATGAAGTACCGTGCATGATCCTTGTAGATCTCAAAATAAGGGATGGGAAACTTTATACAACTGGTTTATGGAGGTCACACGACATCTACGGCGCCTGGTTCCCAAATGCAGTTGGTTTAACTTATTTAACTAAATATGCAGCTGATCAGCTTGGTGTAGAAGTAGGGGAGATATCTATCCACTCTATAAGCGCCCATATTTACGAAGTTAATTTTGATGACGCTAAAAAGACTTTAAGCATGCAGATGTTTGGTTTATAGTGAATTAACAGCTAATTTTATTTATTTTTTAAATGGTTAAAGTATGAAAGGCTTGTTAAACAAAATTTCCGTGCCAATATCTGGTTTAATGCTGGGTCTGGCAGAGGCAGGAAATTTGGTATCTTCTCAAGAAGTTGTACTTAAAATTATATTTGGATCTATATCTGCACTAATTTTAGCGTTGATTTTAATAAAATTAGCATCTAATCCTAAGCATCTTAAAGCGGATTTAGATAATCCTGCTGTTGCAGGCGTTGCTTCCACATTTCCAATGGGAATCATTGTATTATCGACGTATGTTAATTCATTTTTCCCTTCTGCGGCTTATGCCATGTGGATTGTGGGAATTTTAATGCAGTTTGTGATTATAATCTTATTTACTCGTAAATTTATCTTTAATTTTGATATAAACAAAGTATTTCCCTGTTATTTTGTAGTTTATGTTGGAGTTGCGGTGGGAAGTATAGTAGCCCCTGTATTCAACGCTGAAAGCATTGGTATGATATTGTTCTGGTTTAGTTTAATATCTTACTTGATTTTACTTCCAGTAATGCTTTACAGGGTATTTGTAATCAAGTCATTTCCAGAACCAGCTGTTCCTACATTAACCATTTTTGCAGCCCCTTCAAGTATCTGCTTAGCTGGATATTTAAGCTCATTTAATGTGATAAACATGAATATTTTCTGGGGACTTGTTATTTCAGCAGTAGTCATGTTTTTTGCAGTGCTTCTGTACATGCCTAAAATGCTTAAATTGAAGTTTTATCCAAGTTATTCAGCTTTTACGTTTCCTCTTGTAATCAGTGCTATTGCCATGCAGTACGCAAATAGTTTTTTAGCAAATATAGGCTGGAAAATACCTCTGCTCCAATATGTGGGGTATTTTGAGGAACTGCTGGCTGTTATGTTTGTTGTTTACGTGCTGGTTCATTATGCGAACTTTTTGTTTGGGGACTACAGGAAAACAAGTTAAATTTAATATTTTTAGATGAGAATAAAAAAAATTATAAAGTTAATGAATTCCTCCTGTTTAAACAGTCTCATCACTTTTATATTCTAAAATATCTCCCGGTTGGCATTCTAAAGCCTTGCAAATCTTTTCTAAAGTTGAAAATCGAATTGCCTTTGCTTTTCCATTTTTCAATATAGAAATATTGGCCATTGTTATTCCAACCTTCTCAGAAAGTTCAGTGACGCTCATTTTCCTTTTAGCTAACATCACATCAATATTAATTATAATTCCCACGTTATCTACCTCAGACTGTTAAATCATTTTCTGTTTTTATGTCTACGGCACTTTGTAAAAGTCTTTCAAATACAGCTGTGGCAGTGGCGATTACAACCGAAATAAAAGTAGTCACAATGCACAAAGCAATAAAACCTGCCGGATCATCTCCTTTATCATGAAATATCCTTATATATAGCGCGGCCATCACAATTAAAATGCTCAATATGATTGCGCAGTATTTTATAGTCCGTAAAGCTCTTATGGAGTCTGGCGAAAATACCTTATTTTGCCCGATGTATCCGAGCAATTGAAATGCCTGATATAACGCAACAAAAAATGGAATAGACGCTATATATGCATATGCTAAAAATGGGTCCTGGAAGTAAATACTAAACAGGTCTGCGTTTGTATTTCTACCTTCAAGCTGGGGAGATATAATCATACCAGCAAGTGCCCCGATTCCGATAAGTAGAATTACTGCCCTTAGAAATAATGTTGATCCTCTTTTCAAATAAAAACACCTCACTTAACTATTATATATTGATTATAGGAAATTATTTATTGTTTTACAATATATTTTTATTGATATTATTCATGCATCATACAAATAGTTTTTCTATATCATCAAACTTTAGAAGGTATGTAATCATTAATGGCACATTTTTCAAAATCCAGAAAATCAAATAGTAAACTAATTAAAGGACAATAACTTAAAATCCATTGTTAACAACAAATTTTGTATTCATATAATATATCACACTAATGAGGTGAAATAATGGTAAGTGTCAATCTTGAAGCAAAAAAGACAGTAGACTTAATGATAAAAAACGCAGATGAATTAAACATAAGCGTAGAAAAGCTTGAAAACGGT
>JAEYQZ010000281.1 GCA_023409695.1 Methanobacteriota archaeon
TTTCTACTATGGATCATTCCTTCGTTCCTTTTTTATTTGTTTATCTACATAATGAAACCTGGATACTTACTGACAGTCATACCTGCAGTAATGATCATATTAGGTTACATCATCATTTGTATTTCATCAGATATACACTTTAATTTCCCCAAAATATCCACAAAGCATATTTTAGGTTTTATACTGCTAATCTATGTCCTTTCCAACACAGTATACTTTGTATATCCTTACAATCTCCACAACGGCCAAATCTGGGAAACACCTACCGATAAAATGGAAACAAATCAAAAGGTCTGGTTTGGTATAGATGTAGGTTTGCTTTATGACAATGCTAAGATCAATGCAAATGATGAAAACACCAGGTTACACATTGAAAATATATTGAAAATCTCAAATTCAGACCCGCAGAGCACCATAATTGTTATCAGGGATATCACCCGTGAAGATGAGGGTTTTAACTGGAGAAAGGCCATGTATTATCTTCCAGGCTACGATGTATATTATCTATTTGACCATGAAAACTCGGGAATCGATGGTAATGTCTCAGTATGGCGCGGTAAAGATCACAGTTACAATATCTCCAAATCTAGGGTCGAAGATATAAAATTAAACTCTTCCACAACCAAAATTGTGTGGATAATGAGTAATCAGACATCATTTTACCGGGAAGTAAAAAATAACTTTGGAGTAAGCGGAATTAATCTTTCAAATGGCATGAAACTTTATTATTCTTACGTTGGAAACCAAACTTCTGATATTAAAATCAGCGGTTTTATCTTCCAGCGTTGAATATTACTACTTCTTTTTATGACACAAGTATTCTCTAATCTAATTAGAACTTTAGAAATACACCGCCTAGATAACACAGTGAAAAATTATATTACCCTGCGGAAATAAGTAAAAATAACAAGTGTTATATGAATTTAATAGTTAGCCAAAAACCAGGACAAAATGAATAATTTGAATTTTATAAACTAAAGATTATGGAGACGGATTATGCCAAAGAGATATGAAGGAATGGCTTACTGGGAAATTGTAAGCAGACAGATGGGAGTTGTAACCAGATCAGAACAGGAACGATTTAGAGATGCTAAAATCACAGTTATAGGCTGTGGTGGGATCGGAGGTGCCACAACAGAGATGCTTGTCCGAATGGGAATTGGAAATCTCAGAATAATTGATAAAGATGCTTTTGATGTTTCAAATATCAACCGCCAGCTTATGAGCAGTTTCTACAGCGTGGGAAAATCCAAAGTAGAGACAACCTACGAGACTTTAAAGTCAATAAATCCCTTTACAAATATCGAAGCCATTGAAGAAGAAGTAAACGAGGATAATGTGGAAAGAATTGTTAAAGACAGCGATATTGTCATAGACGCTCTTGATAACTTAATTACAAGAATTACAGTCAGCAGGCATGTACATGATTTGGATATTCCATTTGTTCACGGCGCAATCCATGGAACAATGGGACAGGTTACTGTTTTTACAAAGGACACTCCTACCTATGAAGAAATGTTTAAATTACCTTCATGTGGTGAAGAATTAACTGACGAAGTAATTAAAAAAATAAAAGACATCGGTGCAGAAGTTCCTCCAGTTATTGGTCCCGTTCCAAATATAGTTGGATGTTTACAGGCTTTTGAAGCTTTTAAACTTATCACATTAGAAGGAGAACCAATTATAGCCCCTGATGTTTTAATGTTTGATTTGTTTAATAAAGACCCATTTTCAGTAATTAAATTCTAAAAATCAAAAATTGGACAATTCTCAACCTAAAACATCTTGAGAGAATTTTTCAAATCCAATTTTTTCTATAAAAGCTCCTACTCTTTTTTCAATACCATGAGCATTATAATAATCCAGTATTTTACCTATTAATGCAATTACCTCATCATCCGAAAGATTTTTAGCCAGCAGCTTACCAATTCTAGGTTTAATTCCACAATTTCCCCCAACCAGTAACTTCCAGCCTTTACCAGTTCCGATCAAACCAATATCACGGACGGCAGATTCACCACATGAATTTGGACATCCTGAAACAGCGATTTTGAGTTTACGGGGAGTTGGAACTCCACAATAAAATTCATTAATCCTCTTACCCATTCCAACACTGTCCTGATATCCTTTCTTACAGCACATATCACCTATACAAGACTTAGCAGGCCTTACACATTTACCAAGGTGTCCCCCAGGTTTCATACCTAAATCTTCCCATATACCATCTAAATCTTCTTCTTTAATCCCGTGCAAGGATATTCGTGCTTCAGACGTCAATTTTATTATTTTAATATCATATTTATCTGCCACATCTGCTATTTTTCTTAACATGGTAGAATCAACTATGCCTCCTGAAATATAAGGAATAATTGCATATGTTTCCATATCTTTTTGAACAGAAGCTCCTTTCTCTGGTATGTTTTCTTTCAAATTTTTTACCTCCTTTAAGTATAAAAAGCCGGATATACGATCCTCCCAAATAAATGCAAATATTTTGCCCATTATCAAACAATTGAAAGACCTTTAAATACAAAAATATTCATTAAGAATATTCTATCTTGACAAAAGAATAATATAATACTAGTTATACTCCAATAAAATTAAATATGTTGTTATTTAATGGTTTAATAATTGAAGTATTTTTTTCAAAACATTTATATACCAGTAAAAGGAAATCTTCTTCCGGTGTATAATTACTCTAATTATCATGGAGGTAAACAATGTCAGACAAAATAGGACAAGTTATTGAAAATATTGAAAAATGCGGCACAAAGTTCGTAAGGCTGCAGTTTGTAGATATACATGGAACCCCCAAAAACATGGCAATTCCACTGGTTAAACCAGATCAGATAGAAGATATATTAAAAGACGGTCTTTTATTCGACGGTTCATCTGTCGAAGGATTCGTAGATATTAATGAAAGTGACCTCATTCTTAAACCAGACCCTGATACTTTTTCAGCTCTCCCATGGAGACCAGAAGAAAAAGGTGTTTGCAGATTCATTTGTGACATATACTGGCCAGAAGGAAAACCTTTCGAAGGGGACCCAAGATATATACTCAAAAGGGCTTTAGAAAAAGCCGAAAAAGCAGGATATGAATACAATGTTGGTCCAGAACCAGAATTCTTCATATTAGACCAGGATGAAGAAGGACACTTAATCCCTAACGATAACGGTGCATACTTCGATGTAGAACCTGTAGATCAGGGAACTGACATCAGAAGACAATTAGTCATGGATCTGGAAGCTTTAAACTTTGATGTAGAAGTAAGCCACCACGAAGTGGCCCCAGGTCAGCACGAAATAGATTTCAAATTTGATCACGCACTCAGAACTGCTGATGCAGTAATTACATTCAAACAAGCCATAAAAGCTATTGTAGACACAATGGGCTACATGGTAACATTCATGCCAAAACCATTCTTTGGAGAAAACGGAAGCGGTATGCACTGCCACCAGTCATTATTCAAAGGCGGTGAAAACGTATTCTACGACCCAGATACTGAAACCCAGTTATCACAGGAAGCAATGTACTTCATGGGCGGTCTCTTACAACACTCCCCAGCTTTAACAGCAATTTGTGCTCCTACCATAAACTCTTACAAACGTTTAGTACCAGGATACGAAGCTCCAGTATATGTAGCATACGGTCTTAAAAACAGGTCCACACTGGTAAGAATTCCTGCATCCCGTGGAAAAGGTACCCGTGTTGAACTGAGAATGCCTGACCCATCCTGTAACCCATACCTTGCATTTGCTGCAATGTTAGAAGCAGGTTTAGACGGTATGAAAAACAAAGTCGACCCTGGAGAACCAACCGAAATTGACGTATTTGGAAAAAGCATAGAAGAACTCAAAACTCTTGGTATAGATGTTTTACCTTCCAGCCTATGGGAAGCATACCACGCGCTTGAAAAAGACGATGTCGTGAGATCCACCTTAGGTGATCATATATACAGTCAATTCAGGGATATTAAGAAGAAAGAATGGGACGACTACAGGATACAAGTCTTCGATTACGAATTAGAAAAATATTTAAACATCTAATTCATATTCTCCCATTTTAATTTTTTTTGAAAAGTTTAAATTACTCAAAAATCAATAGATGTTCTAGATTTACGAACTTATATTCGTAGCTTTCCAAAACATGCATTTTGCAGGTTTAATTTTCATAAAATAATCATAATTTATATAACTATATAACTCAAATTTGGTGAAGAAATGCCTGATGAAACTGATCGTAAAATGATAGAAATCCTGAGGATACTTGCAGATCAAAACAAAGTTCTCGGTGCAAAAACAATTGCAGAAGAATTGAAACGAAAAGGTTATAATCTTGGAGAACGAGCTGTACGATACCACATGCGTATTTTAGACGAAAAAGGTTTTACAGAGCGTATAGGATATGCAGGTAGAGAGATAACTGAAAAAGGATTAAAAGAGCTTGAAAAAGGTCTTATTTATGATCAGGTAGATTTCGCTTTCTCTAAATTTGAAGGAATGATATATAAAACTTCTTTAGACCCTAAAGAAAGTAAAGGATCCGTAATTGTAAATACCTCCAGTTTCGTAGATGATCAGAATGTAGTGGATATAATTAAAGAGGTATTTAGTAAGGGAATTGCAGTAAGTCCCTATGTTAAATTCAATGGCAATCACTCCAATGAAGAAAAAACTTCAGATAATAACGAAATTATGTTAAATACTATTTGTGGAACCACTATAGACGGAATGCTCTTAAATGCAGGAATTCCAGTAATTCCACGATATGGAGGCCTTGTAAAGGTAGAAAATTTTGTTCCTAAAAGATTCACTGAATTGATATCATATAAAGAAACATCTATGACTCCTATTGAAGCATTTACTGCAAAAGAGATAACATCAGTCTTGGATGTAGCAAGAGAAGGAACAGGGCTTATTCCTGCAAATTTCAGGATAATTCCTGCTGCTGCAAGAGATAAAACCATTAACCTTTTCAAACAGTTCCAGGAAATAGGAATATCTGGACTTTTAAAAATAGGTAAAAGCGGAGAATCTGTCCTCGGAGTTCCTGTAGAAGATGATATGGTAGGTATCGCAATAACTGGAGGAATAGCTCCACTTTGTGCTGCAAAAGAAGCAGGTTGTTCTGTTAATATTAAATTAGCAGAAAATATAATGGAATTTGGAGATATGGAAAAA
>JAEYQZ010000283.1 GCA_023409695.1 Methanobacteriota archaeon
CTGGAAGAGTATATGCAGGCACGATCCACCCTTTTTCACGCAGTTTTTCCGAAAGCTGGAATACATCGAAATCAACATCTTTTAATCTTGCAGTAACTAAAGGAAACATTGTATCATTGTTTATAACTTCAAATTTGCCAGATTTCTCCAGCTTTTCAGATAAGTAGCTGGCATTTTTAAGCATATTCCGTATAATTTCCCCATAGCCCTTTTTTCCTAACCTTATAAAGTTGTAGTACTGTGCAATTATGGTACTGCTGCCTTTAGAAAAGTTCAAAGAATAATTGGGCATTGAACCTCCAAGATAGTTTATGTTAAAAATTAGATCTTCAGGAAGGTCAGTTTTATCTTTAAAAACCAGCCACCCTATACCTGGATAAACCAGCCCATATTTATGGCCGGATACATTAATAGATCTAACCTGTTCCAGTCGAAAATCCCATTCAAGATCAGGATATGCAAATGGAGCTATAAACCCTCCGCTTGCCCCATCAACATGAATAGGTATGTCATAACCTTTAGTTCTTTTAATCTCCAGTAAACACTCATTTATTTCCTTTATAGGATCCATTTGCCCCGTAAATGTGGTTCCTATAACTACACCTACAGCCATTGTGTTCTCATCAACATTCTTAGTCACATCTTCTGCAGTTATAGTGTAAAGATCTCTTTTTAAAGGTATCAACCTCAGTTCCACATCAAAATAACGGGCGAACTTCTCCCATACAGTATGCACATCTGCCCCCATTACAATATTAGGTTTATCACAGGGTTTACCTTCAGCCTGCATACGTTTTTTCCATGTCCATTTATGGGCTAAAAGTCCCAGCATAATTGCTTCTGATGATCCAATAGCGCTTGTCCCTATGGATTTACAATTAGGTGGAGCATTAAACAGGCGTGCTAACATATTAACGCATCGATCCTGTATTTTTTGGGTCTGAGGATATTCATCGTTGTCTACATAGTTTTTATCTATGCTCTCCTGTATCAACTTGTCTGCTTCAGGCTCCATCCATGTTGTTACAAAGCTGGCCAAATTTAAGGAGGGATTTCCATCTAAATTCAATTCATCATGAATTATCTGATAAGCTGCTCTTGCAGGCATGCCCTCTTCAGGCATTTTAAATTTAGGTACACTTTCACAAAAGTAACGGCTACCATAAGTGCTTGTATCCGTTGTATGTTCCCTTTCTTCTCTATTCATCTTACTTAAGTCATGTTTTTTAGATAACATTTTAATCTTACCCCTTTATAAAACGCAAATACTCAATAAGTTACTATTAAGCATTATTAATTAACTTATTGTCATTAAATTTTTGCATTTTCCATATTTTTACCAAATAATTTAAAATCGATGATTACTTATGATTTAAAAACAACATATTATTACATAAAACTTGTTTAAAATATTTTAAAAAATCAAACATATATTAAGCCCACAATATGAAAATAATAGCTGAAAATACCTAATTTCCAGTTATTACGGCTAAAAAGGAGAATATTAAAATGAAAAAAATTTCAACTGGTCTAATAGCCATTTTAATTTTGGTAACCTTTGTATCTGGATGTACAAGCAGTAATAACTCAACGGCGAATAATTCAAGCTCACAAAATAATTCAGGTATGCAATCGGGTGAAAATGTAACGCTTAAAATAAATTCAGATGGCCAATGGAATGGTACACTGTCCTATAAAAATGGGACTCAAACCATAAATGGAACTGGAAATGCTACATACAATTTAGGCCAAAATCCAGGTAAAGTTAGTGTCACAGTACAGAAAACAGGTAACAAGAACGGTACTATAACACTGCAACTGTTTAAAGGTGGAAATGTTACTATCTATCAAAGCACAACTTCCAACCAAGGAACAATATCTTTAAATTATAATTTTTAGTGAATAACCTAATGTTTTGGAGGTTAATTTATAAAAAAAATGTGTTTATGTGCTTTAAAATGTAGGTGTTTAATAATTATCAAAATTTATTAAGTTTAAAAAGTTATGTTTACGGAACGAAGCTGGAGAAAAATGCCATGCATTTTTCTACGCGTCAAAAATCTTCAATTTTTGACAGCTAACAAAAATCTTCGATTTTTGTGCTCCGAAATTCTACGAATTTCGGGAGTTCCGTAACCGTGAAAATTCTATGAATTTTCACATGTTATTCACTATAATTTCTTTTTATTTTTTAAGAAAATATAAATAAATTAAATACACCAAGATATACACTATAAACAGTTTAATGTAAGACTTATCTTTACTTATATTCAATCTTTAAATAATTTTAGATATACTTTTAATATTAAAGTAAAACAGGATGAGAATATGCAGCGAAATTTCAGATTAATATTCAATGCGTTACTATTCGTTTCTATATTCATAGATATTTTAATTCTGATTTTTCTGACTTTAGATTTTGCTTTAAGTATAAAACCAGTTATAATAAGCCTGGTAAACTTTGATATAATTGTTTCCATACTCATAATTATTCAATCAACATATTGGATACGCAAACAAGAGGATAAACGAAAATATATGGCAAAAAACTGGATTTATATCCCTGCTATGATTCCGCTTGCATACCTTATTCTATTAATTTCTCCATATATACATTATTTAGTTGTAATACTGCTTTTATTCAGAATTTATGCTCTCTTTAAATATGCAATGAGAATTAAAGACGTAATTCATATTACGGAAAAAACTCGACTGGACTATGCCACATTTATTCTTGTAGGTACTTTTGTCTTCGGTTCATTACTTTTCTTTTGGGTTGAGTCTCCAGTAAATCCTCAGGCATCTACCCTTGATGATGCAGCCTATTTCATGATTGTCACCATGTCCACAGTGGGTTACGGAAATATAGTCCCATATACCGGAATAGGTAGATTTATTTCTGTTATAGCGATAATTGTCGGCGTTGGATATGCAGGGTGGGTCACTGCTGCTATTGCTACATCCCTTATAGAACAGATAAGAGTAGAAAGAAAAGAAGAAGCCCAAAAAGAAGTAGCTTCCCTAGAACTTATTTTAGATAAATTAGATAAAATAGAAAAAGAATTGGAAGAACTAAAATCTAAAAAGAATAAATAAATTGCTGCTGCTGATTTTAAATAAAATTATAAAAATAAGGGAAGTTTTAAATTTAATCCTGGAATAACAGGACTATTCCTGTAATTAAAAGCCACAATCCAACTAATGCACCTAAATAAAAAGGATTTGCAACTATTGACCCTACCAGAATATAAATTAAACCTAAAACTATAGGCACAATACCAACCCATTTATTTCTAACTTTAGCGAAAAATGCCATTATACCTACAATTATCAGGAATATACCTGCTATATAAATCAACAATGCTACTAAAAAGCTGAATAATCCCGGATTTACAATAATGCCTATACCTAAAATAACGGCTATAATTCCAAGTATCAGTTCTACAACACCCATTGCAGTACTTGCACGGGTTCCCATTATTCCTGCTATTAAAAGTCCTATACCTAAAAACAGCAGTGAAATTCCGAGAAGCAAACTAAATGGTAGTATTCCTAAAAGCGGGAAAGCAATTATAATTAAACCAAGAATTATTAAGATTAATCCACTTGTTTTTGTCTGCATACCTCAACCTCCTCTACTTAAATAACTAACTCCACTAATTAATGTAATATTTGTTTTTAATAGCTTAAATACATTTGAAGAAATGTTTACATAATCTCTGATTCTGTAACAGCAAAAATCGTAGATTTTTGCATGCCATCGAACACGTAGTGTTCGGGGCATCGAAAACCTACGGTTTTCGAATGCTTAGCATTTCTGAACTTTCGAAAATAATATTTTCGAATGCCGGTGGAAACGTAGCATGCAAACACTTTGTGTTTGCTGTGTCAAAACCGCAGGTTTTGACAACATTCGAAAATTGAAAATTTTCGATGCGTCAAAATCTATGATTTTGACAGTTTCCTCGGCTCGAATGCTGAGCACTCGAAAATCTTCGATTTTCGGTGCGCCAAAATCATTTGATTTTGACAGCATTCGAAGGCCCAAACATGAGTGTTTGGAGGCATTAAAAATAGAAAATTTTTAAAGTATTAATTCTTCAATCTCATTCAATAATTCTAAAATTATTGTTTAAACATTACGGTCTAATTAAAACATCATTTTAGCAATTATAATAGATGGGTTCCTTTAAAATATTAATTATAGTCCATTTATTTTTTAGAATAGACTTACTATATCACAAGTATAAACTTAAATACTCAAAATAAAAAGAATAGAACCAAATATCCTGTTTCTTAACGACTTTTGAACAATAAATCGCAAATTATTTTTAATACTTTCAATAAATAATATCTAGATGAATACAGGCATTTATAGTATCTCATACAAAAATTTACGTAGAAACTGGTTTAGAAACGCTTCTACCGTTTTAAGGATAGCTTTTGGTGTGCTTATCTTTGTGATTCTAGTTAGCTCAGGACTGGGAATCAGCACATTTCTTGGCCAAAATCAGATAGCTGCTGAAAGTTCAATTTTAAATCAATCCAATAGTAACGGCAGCACTACTAATATCCTAAATACCATAAATGATTTTATAAATTCAAAATTAGGTATAAATCTAAGTAATTCTCAATTTTTAGGGCTTATTGAAACTATTTTAAAGAATATTATAAACTTTTTCGATTTAATGGCCAGCATAGTGTTTTTAATTGGAATTTTTGGAATAACCAATGCCATGACTGTCAACTTACTTGAAAGAAAGAGAGAAATAGGTCTGCTAAAATCATTAGGTTTTACAGAACGCCAGATAATGTTAAGCCACATATTAGAAGCAGGTTTATTAGGATTTATTGGGGCATTAATAGGGATTGTAGTTGGAATTTTTGGTGTAGTCATTTTATCAAGCGTGATAAAAGTTATCCATCTTTCTATTTTAATACCATGGTGGCTGCCCATCACTGCAGCACTTCTTACAACCATCCTGAGCATGTTACTTGCAGCATACACAGTGTTTTATTACACCCGACAGGATGTTGTGGAGGCTTTAAGATATGACTAATAATATTTTAGAGTTCAAGGAAGTTTGGAAAACTTATGGTGATGATAAGACCAAAATAACTGCTCTAAATGGAATAAATTTAGAACTTAAGAAAAATTCATTAAATCTCATACTAGGCCCATCTGGATCTGGAAAAACAACCCTATTAAATCTCGCAAGTCTGTTAGATACCCCTACAAACGGAGCCATAATAATAAATGGTCAAGATACATCCAAATTATCTAAATCAGAAAGAAGCAAAATCCGTAGGAATGAAATTGGAATTGTCTACCAGCGAGCCAACCTTTTTCCATATCTAAACATTTTAGAAAATACAATGCTTCCAATGGTTTCAAAAGACATGAAT
>JAEYQZ010000004.1 GCA_023409695.1 Methanobacteriota archaeon
GCTATCCTTGATACAGATAATCCTCCTATAAAACTTATATTTTTAGCTTCAGGAAACCCTGTTAATTTAAATCCTGATTCATTAAAGGTTAAAGAAGGTTTTGATAGTGCAGATTTTGTTATCATGATGGATCATTTTCTAAATGATACTTCAGATAGTGCAGATCTATTTCTGCCCACTACCACTTATTTAGAAGAAGAAGATTTAATTGGAAGCTATGGCCACAACTGGGTGTCCCCCATAAATCCAGTAGTGTCTCCACAAGGAGAAACAAAATCTGAATTTGAGATATTCCAGCTCCTCGCGCAGAGATTAGGGATTTTTGATGAAATGTCAGGGAGCGCTAAAGATTGGCTCAAAAAACTGGCAGCACCGATATTAGGTCGAGGTATAACCTTTGAAGATCTGCAGAATGCTCCTAAAAGAATGATCAAAAAAACTGAAATACCGTTTGCTGACATGAAATTTAAAACAGAATCAGGATGCTTTGAATTTGTAGAAGAACTTTCCATTCAGGATATGGGTGTAGAAGAGTTCCCATTTAAACTTCTTTCAACAATGGCAGAAGACTTCATAGGATCTGTAGTTCCTGAAAGTGAACTGGTAGATGGATTTCTGGAAGTCCACGTTCATCCTGATATTTTGAAGGAAAAAAATCTGGCTGATGGAGATAAAGCTCTGATGGAATCTCCTGTTGGAAGCCTTGTTGTTAAAGTGAAAGAAGATGAAGAAGTTAGAAAGGATTATATCCTTACATATAAAGGCGGATGGTTAAAATATAATAAATGTGTGAATGTTTTAACTCAATCTATGATAAGTGAAATTGGAAATGGAACTCCTTACTATGATACACGGGTAAGGATTAAAGGGATAGATGATAGCTAGGAATTGGTATTACCTGCTTTTAATACTGTTAAAGCATTGAATTCATTTACAACATCTTTTTTACTTTATTTTTGTAACTTTTAGATATTCTGAATCATTATTATTTGAATATTCTTAATTTTTGATTAAATGTAACTTTATATATCTGTAAGTACTTACAAAACTTTAATTAAATGGACTTAATTAAAGAGGACTAAATATGGATAAAATTTTTGAAAAACAAATGGGCTGGCGCCCGGATATCCCTGATTTAAGGGATTATACCTTTGAACATGACAATATAAAACCTATGCTGGAAAAGATAGGTATTGTTGAATCTGTAAAAAAGCTTCCGGCTACTATAGATTTAAGAGTATGGTGTTCTCCGGTAGAAGACCAGAAAAATCTAGGGTCGTGTACTGCCAATGCCGGCGTTGGGCTTGTTGAATATTTTGAACGTAAAGCATTTGGTAAACATATGGATGCATCTAGACTTTTTCTTTACAAAACCACCCGAAGATTGATGGGCCTGAAGGGAGACAGTGGAGCAGGCCTTAGATCAACTATGGGTGCACTTGTGCTTTTTGGAGTTCCACCAGAAAGATACTGGCCTTACACAGACAAAAATCCGAATTTTGATAAGGAACCAGACACATTCTGTTATGCATGTGCTGAAAATTACCAGTCGATTCAATATGTAAAACTGGATCCCCCATCTACCCTTACAAATGATCTTTTAGATAGAATCAAGACAAATCTGGCTGCAGGATTACCTTCTATGTTTGGATTTACAGTATACAGCTCAATAGAACAAACCATAGATAACGCTGGAAAAATACCGTTCCCTTGCGGTAGCGAACAAATTGAAGGTGGACATGCTATCGTGGCAGTAGGATACGATGATAAAATGAAAATTAAAAACAGCAACTGCACCAATTCCACTACTGGAGCTCTTCTTATACGGAATTCGTGGGGCACCAGCTGGGGCGAAAAAGGTTACGGCTGGCTACCATATGAATATGTGCTAAAGGGAATCGCCACGGACTGGTGGACTCTTCTTAAAAATGAATGGGTTGATACTGGAGAATTTGGGCTTTAAAATAAGAATTTATACATTTTTTATTTAATTTTTTAAAATAAGAAATAATTAGAGAATAGTTTATCTTTCTCTTTTTCCTTCAATGAACTCATTCACCATATTGTACGCTTGTTCGTCTATGAACTGTTCTGGAGGATGTTTCATTGTGTAAGCCGAAATTGATGTTAGCTGGCCGCCTATACCTCTACTTAGAGCTAATTTACAGCAGCGAATTGCATCTATGACACATCCTGCCGAGTTTGGTGAATCTTCAACACTGAGCCTTAATTCTATGTTCATAGGTACATCACCGAATGTTTTACCTTCCATTCTAAGGAAACATAATTTATTGTCCTTTTGGAATGGTACATAATCGCTTGGACCAATGTGAATATCAGAATCTGGAAGTCTTTCTGCAAGCACAGACTGTACAGCTTCTGTTTTTGATTCTTTTTTTGAATCGAGACGATCTCTGTTTAACATGTTCAGGAAATCGGTGTTTCCTCCGGTGTTTAACTGGTATGTGCGCTCTACTTTTACTCCTCTTTCGCGGAATAGGTTAGCTAATGTCCTGTGTGTAATTGTAGCGCCTATTTGGGCTTTTATATCGTCTCCAACTGCCGGAATTCCTTTTTCTTCGAATTTTTTAGCCCATTCTGGGTTACTTACAATAAAAACAGGCATGCAGTTTATAAATGCAACTCCTGCATCAAGGGCGCATTGTGCATAAAATCGTACTGCTTCTTCAGAGCCTACTGGGAGATAGTTTACAATCATTTCAGCTCCGCTTTCTTTTAAAACTTCTACAATATCAACTTGTTCTTCATCTGATACCACAAAAGTATAATCATCGTCATAATTGCTCATGTGTGGAGCAACACCGTCTAAAACTTTACCCATTGATACTTTGACTCCCATTTCTGGAATTTCAGGGCAGAAAATCTGGGTGCAGTTTGGTTTTGCAAAAATAGCTTCACTTACATCTTTACCTACTTTTCTTTTGTCTATATCAAAAGCAGCTACCACTTCTATATCTGATGCAGTATAGTCCCCAATTACGGGATGCATTAAACCAATGGCATCTTCAGGATCCTTGTTTTTATAATAATGAATTCCCTGTATTAAAGAACTTGCACAATTACCAAGTCCAATTATCGCTATTTTTATCTTCTCCAACTATAACACCCTCTAAAACATATTAAACTGATGATATGCTTATCAACATTATTTAAAAGTAATATCAAACTCTATTTTGTTATTCTATTCTTATTTTAATTCTAATAAATAGATTATCTTTAAAAAAAGATTAGCTTAATTATACTATTAAATGTTTCGATCGACCAATTACTGGTTATTAGAATTGATATCTATTTAAATTCAACTAAAAAGTCTAAATATTTAAAAAAATATTAAATTAATATTTTTCAGCATTTAATATTACTTTTGTACTTAAATTAAATTAATTTTGAAAAATTTCGATTTTGTGTGGAATAGGATATGTAACTTAGCTATATTCTTATTTAATAATTCCAAAACTCATAAGTCCCAGATAACCTGCTGCTGTAAGACCTACACTCCATATAACAATACCTATGCTCATCCAGATTAGCAATGGTTTTTTACCAGATCCTAAAGCGACTCCAAGCGCTGCTCCAACTGGAGCACCGAAAAGTAATGGTGATATAAGTCCTAGTCCAACTATTCCATATTTATTCCATATTTTATAATATCTACTATCTTTTAAATCCTTATTTTCCCCATAACGCCATTTTATGACCTTTTCTCTGATGCTGTCTCCAACAGTTGTAACCAGAAATGCAGCTAGAATTGCTCCTACTGCTGATGCAATTCCAATTAGGACTGGATTAAGGTTGATAGCTAATCCGAGGGGTATAGCTGCCCATAATTCTAGAATACCTGCTCCGAAAACAAGTAATGTGCCTGTTATTACATCCATTTTTGTAACCTTTTAAATTATAATTTGAAGATATTAGTCTAATTAATTTTGTATATAATTTTTTATGATTACAAATACCTTAAAATTTTATGTGATGAGATAAGTGATTTATCCGTAGATTAATAAGTATGCGGATTAAATCATTTTAATGAATATTAAGAGGGAAGTGCTGAATTGGATAATAATCACAAAAACATTATAGCAGCAGGAATCTTTCTAATCGTGTTTATAATAACCTTTTTAGTAAGTGAAGATATCTTAAAATCATTAGTTTCAGGCATTTTGGTTGCAATTATAACGGAAATAATCATTAGTAAACGTAAAGACACGAAGGAAAATTCCCACTTGCGAGCAACTGTTAAAACTAAAACAAAATCTGAACATAGTGAAAATAATCAAAAGATAATTAACTGGAAAGCTGTATTTGCAGGTTTGGTTGTTTCTGGAATTTTAGTTGCGGCCCTTTTAACTACACCACCAGCGGATGGTGCTACTGATTTGTCTGAAGAGGCGTCTATAATGCTTACTCTTTTAGTAATGGGTTCTGTTTTCTTGGGAGGGGCAGTAACGGGGTACATGTCGTATTCTAAAAAGAAGGGTCTAGTTAATAGTGTAATTTTCACTCTTATACTTGGATTATTAATGGCTCTTTTGAGCCCTCTAATGCTTATATTTGCTATTCCGGGCCCAATAGGGGGAATTATTGGTGGTGCGGTTGGAAAAGTTCTGAAAAAAATTAGTTCATGATGAATTAATTCATCATTCAGCGCTGTTCAAGTTCTGTACCCCTCGTGCAGTAGAAATTGTATTTGACTCCAATTCCATATTCCTGTGCAAA
>JAEYQZ010000118.1 GCA_023409695.1 Methanobacteriota archaeon
TTTTTTAGTTTAAGATCAAATATAATTTATTTAAGTAATGATTAGAGGAGACTAATATGAAATATATAGGATCTAAAAAGAGATTATTCTTATTAATTATATTAGTAGTGTTTGCAGTGGTAGCAGCTTCTTTTGTTTATTATGTTTCTGACTATTATCCTGCAGATAGTAAAGCTGTAGCTGCACTTAAATCAACTGAATCTTACAATGTTACAGATACTGCTAACTCCATTGCATTTACTCCTACTCAAAATAAGAGCACCAAGGGAATAATATTTTATCCTGGAGGCAAAGTCCAGCCTGAAGCTTATTCTGTTATTGCATCTAAACTTGCTGCAAATGGTTACACTACAATAATTGTGAAAATGCCGTTTAATTTAGCTTTCTTTGGAGTTAATAGTGCAGATGATGTTATAGCTAAACATCCTGAGATCACCTCATGGGTAATCATGGGCCATTCACTGGGAGGTGTTTTTGCATCGGAATATGCTGTAAACCATCAGGATAAAATTAAAGGAGTTGTATATTTAGCCGCTTACCCTTCAACAAATGCTTCAAATGCCACTTTTAAAGCGTTATCAATCAGAGGTTCTCTGGATAATCTTACGAAAGCTCAGGATATTTCCAATAACAAAAATAAGTTCCCGGCTAACACAATCTTTATCACAATACCTGGTGGTAATCACTACAATAACGGTAACTATGGCCCTCAAGCAGGGGACAATAACAGTACAATAACAAGAGACGAGCAGCAGAATGAAACTGTTAGTTATATACTTGAATTTCTTAAAAATCTTTAAAAGTAGCTGATAATGAATCAGCTATCTTTATTTTATTAATAAGCTACAAGTTGATGAAAGAAAATAACACTTAAATAGATAGAATACGTCTGAAAGTGTTCTTTATGCAATATAAACATTATTTGTTTCTAAATTTTGTAATTTCTCTGCTGTATGTGTTAAAACTATTTTTGTACATTTAAGTTAATATGGGACCGCATAAAAAGAAAACTGATATATATTAGTAGTTTATACAGAAATTTAGGGGAATGTGACTCTATTGAATTAATCTATGGTGAGAAAATTGATTAAATGTCCTGAATGTGGAGCAAATAATGATGATAATTACAATTTCTGTAAATCATGTGGGGAAAAATTGGTCAAATACAAATTCTGTCCAGAATGCAGCCATAAAAATGTTGATAATGCCCAATTTTGCGAAGATTGTGGTACAAGTTTAAAAACATCTTGCAGTGTAAAAACTCAAAATAGCATAAATAATTCTAATGAGACAGTTTCATTGGGTTTAACTCCTGCTGAATCACTTATAATTATGGATCATAAATTTTATCAGGGTTATGGAACTGCACTGCAGGAACTGCTGAAAGTTACATTAATTGACCTTGTTTTTAAAGACGTTTTTAAATTAGAGGTTAAAGAGGTTGAGAAAAAGGGTTTGTTTAGCAGTAAACTCGTTAAGGAAACTTACCTGCTGGAGGGGGAAAATTTTAACATGCCCCTTAAACCTCATGAAGAGGTATTCAGGAAATATTTGCCAAGTAGGGTAGATGGTAATAGGCTTAAAAAGCTTCAGCAGCAGGTTTATCGCCATTCAAATGACTATGCAAAGAAAAAACTGTTAGAACCATTGGTTTTAGAAGGTTTTTTTAATGTGGAAAAGAAATTTTTAGGAAAAAAGTATTCATTAAGCTATAAAGGGCAGAATACGCAAGAAATGATCTTTAAGCTGAAAGAAGACGGAAAAGATCTTGAAAACTGGATAGAAACAGATCCTGAAAGAGCCCGGGCGTACATTTTAATGGGAGGGTCAAATATCTTCCTGACAGATGATTACTATTTTGACTGGTTTAAGAATAATTCTAAAAAAATAAGCGCGTTATTTGCGGGTGCAGCAGTAGTAGGTACAGCATATGCATTTAGTAAGGTTCGCTGGTACGGTGCATTTAGAAGACATCATTCAGGTATAGATTTTGACGACTTCGATGACTTTAATAGCTTTGATGACAGCTTCAGTGACATATTTTCAGATGCCAGCACGTTTGATGTATTTGATTCAATGGATTTCAGTGATTTCGATTCTGGATTCGACAGTGGCGGCTTTGATGGAGGCGGTGATGGTGGAGGCGGGGGTGACTGAAGTCGGCCTCAGATAAACGCTCAAACTGTTTGCCCAACTAATTGACTTTTAAATAAATTAAATATTTTTTTTATTTTATTAACAAGTGCACACCTTGATTGAAGAAGTAAAGCGCAAATATCACGAGCACTATTCCTAGGATTCTCATTATATAAAGATATGGCTTTCCTGTAATGAATTCGCGGGATTTCCCTGTAGCGAAGGCCAGAACTATTTTTGAACCCACTAAAAACACATAAAATCCTATAATAAACATTAATGGATCTAGAATGCTGCCGGTATAGGCAGTTATAATTATAGGTCCGCCGACAGTTATCCAGAACAGATAGGGGGCGGGATTTAAAAAGTTGACTGTAGCTCCTTTTTTAAGTGATTTTGGCTCTTCTGCTCCAATATTTCCGGCCAGTTCTCTTGTTTTAAAGCTTTCATAGGCCATATAAAGTAAAAATAAACCTCCAAGAATTGATATGATGCCTAAAATTGAGCTGTATCCTGCAACAAATGATAAGAATAGTAGGGATACTGCTATGATTGGTAAGTCTGTGATCAGTGGGGAGAATGCGACTTTTATACCTTCTCCGTGCCCGTGTTTTAGGGTTTGAGATATTAGTAGGATGAGCAGGGGGCCTGGTGAGAGGCCTGAGTAGAGGCCGAGGGTAATTCCTGCGATGAGTAGATTGAACATTATTTTAGTGTCTCCTTGAATTTAAGTGATGTATTTAATTTATTTCAAATAAACTTTATAATAAAATTTAATATAATAATAGCAGCCAGAACCCAAATCAATACAATAATCAAAGCTGCAAATTTGCTTTTAGGCATTCCCTCACTGAATTTTGTTTTTGCATTTTCTCTATGTTCATCCATTATCTCTTTAGGAACCATTTTAAGTAAAATAGGAATTCCCACAGTTATCAACAGAAAATCATCGAGATAACCTAGTACTGGTATAAAATCTGGAATTAGGTCAATTGGGCTTAAAAGATAGGCAATAACCAAAAGAATAACAACTTTAATGCGCAATGGAACTCTTGGGTCTTTATAGGCTAAATAGAGTGCATAAGTTTCTATTTCAAATTTTTCTGCCGTAGCTTTCCAGTTTTTGAACATAAAGACATCCAGATGAAGAATTTGTTAATTTAAATTCATTGATTAAATAAGATTTCGTGTTTATAACCGAATATTGTTTTTAGAGTTTTATGAATTTTATTAATATAAACAACAAGTATTTTATTACATAACCAACATAAGTACAAGTCTGCGCACACGTAAAATAACCTGCGCAAAGATACATGTGGAGGTGCGATTGCATGAAAATAAAGTTAGGAATCATCCTACTTGCATTTTTAGCCACCGTAGGATTTTCTGGAGCAATGGCAGCTCAACATGTTGAGGAGGGACATACCAACAAACATGCCCATGGACCCCCTAGAAGTAATAGTCAAATAAACAGTGCAAACAGATGCCCTAATTCCAGTAAATGCCATCTGAAATGTTTCCAGAAAGATAAAATGTGTAAATGAATTTTAGAAGTACTTGTTTAAGGGGAATTTATCCTCATTTCTATTTTTTAAGCAGTAATTTACTTGAAATATCTATTAAAAATCTTATTTTGAGAAATAAACTTTTATATACTATTTTAATTAGGGTTAAGTGCCAACACTGGTTATAGCGGGGGATGGAGATATAATTTGGCCTCAAAAGTATTCTGAACAGGAATTAGCTAAAGCTATCCGTGGTTCTAAGTTTATCTCACTTCCAGGAGCGCATATGGTATATTTATTAAGTGTTGAAGCTTTTCAAGAATATGTAATGAAATTTCTTGCATCTATTAATTAAATAACATATTCTGGAACTTATTTACTTAATAAAATTTCTAATTAGCGATGATTAATCATTATATTTCTTATTTACTTCTCACTACTTTAAAGAAGCTTTTAAATCTGGTTTTATTGAAAACATTTATATACTTTATCCTGTAATTTAAGGATCAACTGCAAGTTAAGTATTAACAGTTGGTTGACATACGAACTTATTTGTGAAATGGAAAACATGATGCTAAATTAGTTAATACCGAGGATTAACTGTAAAATCATGTTTTACTATTTATTAATGCAATTAGGAGAAAAAATATGAAAAAACCTAATTATGATACATATTGTGGGCTTTACTGTGGCTCATGCGATATCTTAAGGTCTTATGAAAATGGTCGTGAGAGCAAATTTTCTTATTTGTGGACAAAACCAACCCTAAAGGCATTTTTAAAGTTACAGAGGGCTGAATATGATGGTGACGATGATCTAGAGCTAAAATGTCAGGGATGCAAGTCTGATGAGATATTCATTGTCTGCAGGATATGTAAAATAAGGGAGTGTGCAATAAATAAAAATGTTGAGCACTGTTCTGATTGTAGAGAATATCCTTGCAAAATTTACAGTGAATGGAATAAAAATCAAGTATTTATGCCTCATATTAAAGATGTCAGGGATAATCTTGAAAATATCAGGGATGTAGGGACTAATCAATGGATTTTGGGCCAGGAAAAACGATGGAAATGTCAGAAATGTGGTAAAAGTTTTTCATGGTATTCTACTAGCTGTGATTCTTGTGGGGCTGACTTGAGGGAATATACTTTTAAATTTTCAAAGTTAAAATTGCTAGTAATGAAAACAGCTATTCGTTTGTCTTCTTTTAAAAGTAATAAACATTAATAATTTTTTTTCTTGAATTGATAGTGAAAAATCATTTACCTAGGCTGAATCTGGTTCATACATACTCTTATATATATCCCTTCAATGATACATCAATAAAAGAAGAATAATAAACTGAATGAAAGTGATAGGGGATAGAAAGTGTTAGATGTAGCGTTTAAAGATTTTAAAGCAAAAAAGGGCCGCGCGGCAATGTGTATAATCGGCGTGATGGCGTGTGTCCTGCTTATTGGAGTGGTTAATCTTGTTCTGTTTGAAATGGAAAATGGTCTTAAAGGTGATTTAGGTACTGTTAATGGAAAATTATTTTTTGAAAAAAATGGGACCAGTTATCCGCCTGTTGGAAGTATAATTACTGAAAGTCTTGGTAAAGAGGTACTTGACCGTAAAGTGGTTGACTCACAAAAAAGTACTCTGGCATTATTTGCGCCTTTAGAAGAAAGTTCGACTGATAATAGTTTTACTCCCACCATTATTGTTGGTTTAACGCCAGGTAAGGAGCAAGCGTTTATTGAAAATACTACCATTAATGGGACGGGTTCTTTAGTTGGACAAAGTAGTAATGCAGTTATTTTAGGATCAGAAACTGCTAAAAAGTACAATGTCACAGTAGGAGATACTTTCAAGGTTAAGGACAATAAATTTAAAGTAATAGGTATTATGAGTAAAGTGGGGGCAGGATGGCCGCTAACTATAGATAGTTCAATGGTTATGTCTCTTTCTCATGCTCAGGACATTTCAGACAGGCCTGATCTTATTTCAACTGTAATTATAAAACCGAAAGCACAATATTCTGCACAGGATGCTGAGAATAATTTGCAAGATGATTACCCTAAATACAGCATTTACTCTGAAAATGACACTCAAAAAACGATTGATAATAATTTAAGCCAAATTAAAATATTCATGAACATGATAAGCCTTTTCATATTTATTGTTTCCATGATCCTTATCATGAACGTCATGATGATGTCTGTAAAGGAAAAAACCCGGGAAATTGGTACGATGAGGGCTATTGGAACAAAGAGAAGGTCAATAATGGCATTAATAATATATGAATCATTGATACTGAGCGTTATAGGCGGTGTTATAGGAATTTTACTCATGTCTCCAGTATATGATATCCTTGGAATTCTCATGGGTGCTAAAGATGTAAATTTCTTCCATTTTGCAGTCCCATCGGCAGTAGTGGTACAGGTGGCATTGATAGTATTTGTCATAGGAACATTCTCGGGATTAATACCTGCCTATTTGGCCAACCGTATCAGCCCAATTGAGGCTTTAAGATATGAATAATAATGGAAATGAATATTATCAGAAGGTGTAATACATGAACGGTTTAATTAATGGAAATGAACTCTGGAAAACCTACAAGTTAGATAGTACGGAAGTTCATGCACTCAGGGGCTTGAATATAACTGTTGATGAAGGCGAATTTGTATCTATAATGGGTCCTTCTGGCTCTGGAAAGTCCACCCTCCTGAACATGATAGGGGGCCTGGATAACCCCACTAAAGGAGATCTTTTCATTGATGGAAAAGATATATCGAGGATGTCAGAAGGAGAGCTCACTAAAATGCGGGCTGAAAAAATAGGATTTATTTTTCAGACTTTTAACCTCTTGCCTGCATTAACGGTCCGTGACAATGTAGAATTCCCCATGAGAAACTTAAATGGTACTAAAAAGATGAATAAATCTTCAAGGGTTAAAAAGGCAGAAGAATGTATTGAGATAGTTGGTCTGGGAGATCGGATGGATTATCTACCTGCAAAACTTTCTGGGGGAGAAAGACAGAGGGTAGCTGTTGCAAGGGCGCTGGTAAATAACCCTAAATTCATTTTAGCAGATGAACCAACAGGAAATCTGGACTCAGAATCTTCTTCAAATATAATTAACCTGCTGCATGAAGTCAATCAGGAAGGAACTACTGTTATAATGGTTACTCATGATGTAGAAACTACTGCTAACACCAGGATAATGAGAATCAGGGATGGAACGATAGAAAAATAGGTTATAATATCTTATAACTTATCTTTCTTATTTTTTTTATAAATTTGAAGTTTATTTGAATTATATGGCTAATTTTATTTTTAATAAATTAGAAAAAATTAGAATTATAACCTATATTGTTATTTTTTAATGGATATTTCATTAATAGGGGCTAGGTCCAGTAACAGTTGGATTATCATCCATTTGAACCCATTCTGTAATGGAACCTTCATATAATCTCACATCAGGATAATCTAAATACCATTTAAAAACTAAAAACAAGTTAGTAGCCTCTCTTCCGGTTCCGCAGTAGCATATAACTGTTTTATCTGGAGTTGCTTCTCTTTCTTGAATCAAAGACTTTATTTCATCTTTGGGTTTGAGAAGCTGGCGGTTTTTAGGATTCATGAGGGCAGCTGCCTGTAAACTCTTTGCTCCAGGTATATGTCCTTCTTTACTCCATAAGCTAGGGCCTGCATAGTATTTAAATGGCCTTGCATCAAGCACTACCACGTCATTATTGTCTTTAATGTCCTTAAATTCATCATATTCAATATGATACTCTTTCTGAACATTTACTTCAAATTCAGATTCTTCTACAGTTGGAAATACTTTTGTTAATCCTCGTTCTTCATTTTTCCACTTGTCTATGCCTCCGTCTAAAATATAAACATTTTCATGGCCAAATTTAACCAGTGAATAAGCTGCCATTGTCTGTCCCCACCCATCTCCTTTTTTTGAATAGGAACCTTTGCCAGTATAAAAAAGAATAGGTTTATCATTTATAATGCCCAATTTCCCAAATAATAATTGAATAGCCTCTGGAGGGATGTATCTAGTGGGGTCATTACGCTGCATTTCTCTAAGGAACCATTCATTAAAATAAAATGCATTATAGATGTGTTCTTTTATATAATCGTGTACATCTGGTTGAACATCGAATATAAGGATATTGCTATCCAGATTATCTTCTAACCATTCTGTATCGACCCATTTTACTTTTTTATTTCCCATTAAATGAGGATAGTTCATATAAATGACTCCATTAGTATGACTTTGAATTAAATATGTATATCATAATAGTTGTATGTTGCTGTCAACTATGGGATGACTTTAAAATATTTTAAGTTAAAATGCTAAGGATCCATTGACATTTATTAGGCGAAAAAAAGCGATATAAATGAAGAATTTGGAATTTAAACTCTAATTTGTTCTTTATATTTAAATCAAATAAAAAATTATCAATAAATTTATTAAAATAAAAAGAGTATAAAATTATAGTGGATGACCAAAAATATTTGACTAAATTTTATAAGAAATTTTGTTAACATTGCTGAATTTAAATATGATTATATTGTTTAAAAGTTACCTCATTCACTATAAATCAATTATTTTTTGTTAAGTGAGAAATTATGAGTTTATATATCAAAGAAACAGGTAAAAACAAGGATGAGACAATAATATTTCTCCACGGCGATGGAATAGCCGGCTGGATGTGGGATGAACAATTAAGAGCGTTCAGGGATTATCATTGTATTGTTCCAGACCTACCTGGACACGGAAAAAGTGCTGAAGTAAAGCCGTCTACTGTACAAAGTGCTGCAGATATGATTATTGATATAATAAAAAATAAGGCCAAAAATGGAAAGGCTCATCTTGTGGGACTGTCATTGGGTGCTCAGATCATTGTTCAGATTTTAAGCACTGCTCCTGAAGTCGTAAATCATGCTTTAATCAGCGGAGCTATCGTACGTAACTCCCAACCGACTGAATCATTTTTAGAGCTCCTAGACAATCTTATCGCGCTTTATTTACCTGATAAAAACAAAACTATTCGTATAATGAGTTATGTGAGGTCTTACAACATACCAAAAAATCTTCGCAGTAAGTTTAAGGAATCCACATATGTTATTGAACCATCTTCTTTAGATAAAATCCTCAGGGAAACTATACTTTTTAAAATGCCGGATAATCTTGAACATGCAGATGTGCCGGTACTGGTGATGACAGGTGAAAAAGATTATAGAATTGTTAATGAATCTGCATTAAATCTCTTAAATGTGCTTCCAAATTCTAAAGGAGCAATAGCTTTGAAGACAGGGCATCTATGGAATATAGAAAACCCTGATCTGTTTAACAATGTCTTGAGAAGCTGGTTAAAAGAT
>JAEYQZ010000055.1 GCA_023409695.1 Methanobacteriota archaeon
GGTATTCCATTGGGTACGTATCCTTCTGTATGGATTGTTCCGCTGTTATCATACCTTAAGTCTGCTGTTACCTTTGAATTACTGTTAACCTGGGCAGAACTAGAAGTAGTTAGGGTTAGTACTAACCATTTACTAACTGTGAGTCCTTCAATTTTCCCAGCAGGGCCATTATTATTTCCCCACCAATTAAATTCTGCATTTGCTGTTCCACCATAACAATAAATATCACTGCCGTAGCTTGCAGTATTTCCAATAAATCTGTTGAAATGAATATTTAGAGTGCTATACAAACCATTGCAAACAGCACCACCATAACTTGCACTGTTACTCTTAAAATCGCTGCCTGTAACATTCAAATTACCAAAATAATTATAAATAGTACCATTTCCAGTTGCAACATTATCTATGAAAGCACTGTTTTTAATACTCCAGTTACCACCATTACCTGCATAGTAAATAGCAGAACCACTGGCTGCGGTATTTCCCGCGAAACTACTGTTTAATATGGTTAAAGTACCTTGAGTATTGTAAATAGCACCACCATAACTACTAGCCGCATTATTGGTGAGTTTGGAATTTTTGATAATTACGGTTCCCATATAGTTGTATATGGCCCCACCGTTAGAATAGGGATTTGTCACTACGTTATCGTTGATTATACAGTTTTCAAAGGTTAAGATGCCTCTATTGGAAATAGCGCCGCCGTAAGCAGTTGTTGATGTACTATTGCTTATAGTAACATTTTTAAGAGTTACTACTCCTCCTCCAATGTTGTAATTATTAATCGCAGAGCCGCCGTTACCTGTTACACTGGCATTTGTAAGTGTCAAGTTCATTAGTGTGAAAGTTATATTGGGGGCAACGGTAAATATCGTATTTGATTTTTGTGCATTAATTATTGTTCCAGTTTGACTTTGACCAATTAGGGTCACATTCTTGTTGATATAGATGTTAGTATTATTTATTCCGATGTATATTCCGTTTTTAACTTTTATTGTCCCGTTTGTGTTTACAGTTCCTGTAGCGTTTTTAATACTAAGCTTTGGGCCGCTTGTACCGTTCCATACTGCACTTTGGCCGTCCCATGAATCGTTTCCTGATGAATCACTAACATAAATAGTGTCTCCAGGTGCAGCTGAAACATTTCCGACGCCATATGAAAAAATAACAATTAAACTGATTAAAACCAGTGTAAATGTCGTTAAATTATTTTTATTATAGTTCGATGTAATCCTTTTCACCCCTTCATGTTGTTTATATAATTATGAGTGCATGCAACTTCTTGCATGCAATAGAAGATGTATTAAATCTAAATATAAAGTTTACTAAAATAAGAAGACATATTCAATTTTTATTAAAAATAAAGATATTATTGGGATTATATTTACAAAATGGGTAAAATAGTGCTTATTTGAATAATTAAATTAAAATAAAAGCATAAAATAAATACAGGGTTTACATAAAATAATTGATTTATAATTAAATGCACCTGATGGTGTTATTTATAAATTTTTCGAGGAGCTCATCCTGATCTGGATAAGTGCGCCCTTTATATTTTCCAAGGCTGCGCATGTATTCAAATGAGAATATACTAAATGCAAGTGTTTGACAGTCTATTTTATCATCCTTGATATTTTTTTCAATACATTCAGTAAGAAGGTTGCCAAATTCTGTCTCAACAGGTAGAGATGGTTCGCTTACGTCTTCCATAGTTAAGTGGATAAATTCAAAGTTGTCATCAAATATCTTTGCTAGATCTCTAATAAACGTTTTAAAAAAATCTTCAGAGTTTTCAAATTTATAAGCTTTAAGCACTGAATTAAAATCTTCCTTTACTTTTCTAATGCCTTGCGTTGTAACCTGATCATAAAGATTTCTTTTGGTTTTGAACCGTCTAAATAATGTGCTATCATTTACTCCAGCTTCTACTGCGATAGCTAAAGTAGTAGCACCTTTATATCCTTTTTCAGAGAATAATTTTAGAGCAGCATCTAAAATTTTCTGTTCAGTTTCATCACTCATATAATCACTTGAGTTAATACGAATATGTAGTCAAAAGCCACATTATCAGCTATTTATGTATCTGTATTTAATGATTTGCTAAGAATTTCGTGATCTAAAAATTAGCTATTAAAACTATAAATAGGAAAATAATTAGTTAAATCTAGAATAATCTTTAAAAAATAAAAAGAATGGATTAATTCAATTAATCCGCAATATTACCGTTTATGTAGTCATCATAACCTTTAAGGTCAAGCATTCCGTGCCCTGAGAAGTTAATTATGATATTTTTCTCTTCTCCGGTCTTCTTACATTCCAATGCTTCGTCCATACCTATTTTTATAGCGTGACAGGTTTCTGGAGCTGGGACTACACCTTCGCATTTTGCAAATATGGTTCCACTCTTGAAGATATCGGTCTGTTTTACTGAGCGAGGCTCGACAAGTCCTTCATGTACGAGTAATGATACAAGTGATGACATTCCGTGGTAACGTAATCCTCCAGCGTGTACAGATGGAGGTACGAAGTCGTGTCCAAGTGTGTACATCTTAAGCAGCGGTGTTAAACCAGCTGTATCACCAAAGTCGTATTTGTATTCTCCCTGTGTGAGGGTTGGACATGATGCAGGTTCTGCTGCTATGAATTTACAGTCAATTTTCTCGTCAATTTTATCTTTAACAAATGGGAAAACAGCTCCACCGAAGTTACTTCCACCACCAACACATGCGACAATTACATCAGGGTCTTCTCCAACAATTTCCATCTGTTTTTTGGTTTCAAGGCCGATAACAGTCTGGTGGAGGAGAACGTGGTTTAAAACACTTCCAAGGGAATAATAAGCTTTTTCATCCTGTAGCGCGTCTTCCATGGCTTCAGATATAGCAATTCCAAGTGCTCCTGGGTGGTCTGGGTTTTCACTTAATATTTTTCTTCCAAATTCAGTTTTATCACTTGGGGAAGGTATGACATCTCCATCATATATTTGCATGATGGTTTTTCTGTATGGTTTTTGCTTGAATGAAACTTTAACCATGTAAACAGTACAATCCATGTCCATCATTGAACATGCAAGTGATAATGCTGTACCCCACTGCCCTGCACCTGTTTCTGTTGTAAGACGTTCAACACCGTCTTTTTTAGCGTAGTATGCCTGTGCAATGGCTGTATTTAATTTGTGGCTTCCAGTTGGGGAAGTATCTTCTCTTTTGTAGTATATTTTAGCTGGGGTGTCCAGGTAGTCTTCAAGACCAGTTGCTCTAAATAAAGGGCTTGGCCTTCCAATCATTTTATAAACTTTTCTTACTTCTTTTGGAATTTCAATCCATCGTTCTGTTGACATTTCCTGTTCTAAAACGCCTTTAGAAAATACTTTAGGTAAATTTCCTAGCTGTTGTCCTTCCTCTGTCTGTGAAGGTGCAGGAAGTTCTACAGGCAGGTCTGCTGCTATATTATACCATTTTTTTGGTATGTCTTTTGAGGATAGTGTAACCTTATACATTAAAATCACCGTCTATTTTTTATTAAGACCATATAATCCGTGACATTATTAAATCTTTGTTGTACATATCTGTACTTTAATAATTATGGATTTTATATTATGAATAAGTTTTGGTTTTTGATTATAAAAACAGTATACTAAATTAACATTAATGGGGGCATCAGGAGGCATGATCCAAGAATAAGATCCATTAAAATTAGTGACTTTGATAATTTATGGGTCTGTCTGTATGGGTAGCTCGAAGTGTAGGGGTGATATGTAGATAGATAACTCAATTTTTTTGAGTGGGCATGGTAAAGTAAAATATTGAGCTTAAATATCAACCCGGCAAAATTGAAAAGCAATAGAAATGATTGGTCACAATTTAAAATTTTAATAATTAAAATAAGGTTTAAAATGCGTAAAGTGGGGTGTGAGAGGCGAATTTTTATTTAAATCTGGAATTAACGTGGAAATTAATAGTAGTGGAAAAATGATCCGCCCCTCGATTTTAATATTTAGAGTTTGAGATATCATACTTTTTGGTACTAAAAAATTTTTACCTTCCAAATTCTTAAAAAATAAGATCAAATAAAAAAGAAAGCCCTCAAAATTCGTAGAATTTTGGGGCATGTGAAAATTTTCAATTTTCACGACCACAAAACTTTTCGTTTTGTAGGCACCGAAAATCTATGATTTTCGAGTGAATTGGGTTTAATACCCTGTCTTAAACTTAAAGACATAACTTTTAGCTAGATTATTCCCTGCAATGTCTTTAATTGCAGACGCTGGAATGTAAACCTGGTACCAGTTGTAAGCATATCTCCTTAAACTCATTTTAAGGGTCAATGTGTTCCCGCTCATGCTTTTACTTATTGCAGCTACTTTTCCTGTTCTCATGTTTTTAATGTAAACTTTGGACCAGTTAATGCTTGATTTTATGTTTTCACTGAATTTAATGGTAATAGAAGCTGTTCTTGAGTATCCTGTAGCTCCGCTTTTTGGATTAGTTGAAGTTATTCTTGGGGCTGTTTTGTCAATGATGTATTTTTCTGTGTAAACCGGAGATTTATTTCCCAATTTATCGATTGCAATGAATTTTAATGTGGTTGTGGATGTTATTGCAATTGGCCCGGTGCATAGTTTGCTTGATGTAGTTGGTGTGCTTCCGTCTGTGGTGTAGTAAATGCTTGCAATTTCATTTGCCATCAAATTAATGAACTTGTTGGTATTATAAGACCCAGTTTTATAGTCTGCCCATGCAGTAGGTGCTGTTTTGTCGATGGTATAACTTTTAGTGTAAACATCTGATGGATTTCCCGCTTCATCAACGACATAAAACTTCAATGTAGTCGTAGAGCCTATATTAATTGGTGAAGTGTATTTTACACGTGTACTGCTTGTTGTAGGGTCAGATCCATCTGTAGTATAGTAGATTGCCGTGGTGCTGTCGTCATCTTTAGCAGTTAAAGTGACAGTTTGTGCTGTGTTAAATGAGCCGTTATCAAGGCTGGCGTTTACTGTTGGAATACTTCTGTCGATTATATAAGTTTGATTAAATATTGGGCCCCAAATGCCGAATTCATTGATTGCAGCAGATATGACTGTTGTTGTTTTGGTTATTTCGATTGATCCTGTGTAAGGAGTACTTGCGGTAGTTGGTATAGTTCCATCTGTGGTGTAGTAAGTTGTATAAGTACTATCAGGACATGTGGTGGTTAAAGTAACTACTTGAGAAGTTTTATACGCGCCGCCTTTAATATCGGCAGTTATTAGTGGTATTGTTGAATTAATTATGTAGTTTTGAGTGTAAACTGGACTCCAATTATCAGTAGGGTCGACTGCAGAGAATTTAAGAGTCGTATCGCCACTAAGTGTTATTGGAGCAGTATATACAGTTCTAGTGCTGCTTGTTTGTGGATTTGAGCCGTCAGTAGTGTAGTAAGTTGTTGCACTGCTGTCGGGGTCTTTTGTGGTTAAAGTGACGGTTTGTGGAGTGTTAAATATGCCTCCAGCGGGATTAACAGTTACAGTTGGACTTTTAGATTCTAACCTATCTAATGCACCAATAATAGCGTTTGCATCAATTGCTTTTTGAGCTGCAGAATCATAGACATAAGTTTCGTAAATTATTGTAGTTATTCCCTTATTTGCAATTGGTATTGTGACATATTGTGGGCTTGTTGGATTTGGAGGAGAATATACTAATAAAGACGACGAACTAGGGCTGATTGTTTTCATCTGGCTGATTATTTTGCTGGCATAAGTTGTGGTAAGGCTGGTTTTTGAAATAGGGTATAAAAACCTGTAGTGAGCGTATCCACTGCTTGCACCATGATTTTCATGGTTGTCCAGAACTAACATGGGATGTTCATTAGCAACATCTGGAACTATAAATTTCTGGCCTAATAACTGCCCATTCATCCTTCCTTTACTGTAATCACTGGCATCTTTTGTTACATG
>JAEYQZ010000062.1 GCA_023409695.1 Methanobacteriota archaeon
AAAATAAGATTTGATGATTAGTCTGGTAACATGCCTATGAATTTTTTCAGCCTGTTTAGAATACCCTCTTTGTCTGGTTCAATTGGTTTGTATTCTTCTCCAAGTAAATGCGCGGTAAGCTGCATAAGTGCATTGCTTGTAGGTGATGATGGATTGATTTCGGCTACAGATTTTCCAAGGGCCATTGATCTTTCCACTTCACGGTCATATGGAATGATTCCAATCATTGGAACTTCAAGTATGGATTCTATCTCATTAACTGAGAGTAAAAATCCATCATCATACCACATATTCAGTACAAATCCAATGATCTGGATGTTCAGCTCATTTGAGAGTATTCTGATTTTAAGAGCATCAGCTACAGAAGTCATGGTGGAGTTTGTAACGATGATCATCTCTACATTTTCCGGAAGCCCTTCAAAAATATTGGAATTAATACCTGCAGGCATATCCATAAGGAAAATGTCTCCATAATCTGCAATTTCTTCCAGTATTTTATTCCAGGATATATATTTTGGGTTAATATGCCTGAGTGTTTCAAAATGTATTCCTGTTGGAATAACTCTTATACCCTGCTCTATCTCATAAACACATTCATCTATTGATCTGTTTTTAGCTAGAACATCGTGTAACGTAACATCTGGATTTAAAAGTCCCGTTATGACATCTAAGTTTGCCATTACTAAATCTAAATCTAGCATTACAACATTTCTGCCAAATAAGGACATTCCTACTCCTAAATTATACGTTAAAGTAGTTCTTCCAACTCCACCTTTACCAGAAGCAATTGCTATAAATTTCGACATGTTTACCAGTCACTTATTTTTATTAAAAATTTATCCTCTTCTTCCAAGTAATCCTTCAACCAGTTTGGAAATAACTCCTTTTTTATCTGGTTCAATAGGGTGATACTCTTCCCCAATCAGGTCTGCACCTAATTGCATAATTGCGTTGCTTGTAGGTGATTTTGGATTTTTAACTACAAGTGGTTCTCCAAATGCTGCGGCCCTACTAACTTCGGGGTCATCAGGAACTACTGCAATAACAGGTACTTCTAAGATAGTTTCGATTTCGTTAACTGTTAAAAATGTCTTGTCATGCTGCTCTCTGTTTATAACAACACCAGTTATTTCTACACCCAGTTTATTGGCGACGATTTTTGTTTTTAATGCGTCACTTATGGAAGGAACCTCTGGAGTTGTAACAAGAATCAGTTCTTGTGCAGCTGCTATTGCTGCTAATGCGTCTTTTTCAAGCCCTGCAGGAGCGTCTATTAAAAGTATATCTGCATTTTCAACGAGTATGGATAGAGCTTCTTCAAGTCTATCTAATCTGATTTTTCGAAGTCCTTCCAGTGAAATTCCTGCCGGAATGACTTTAACACCGCCAGGTCCTTCGTATATGGCGTCTTCAATAGAGGCTTCTCCGGATAGGACATCATGTAATGTAATTGATTTTCCTTCCATTCCCAGGATAAGCTCTAAATTTGCCATGGCTACATCTGCGTCCAATACTATAGTTTCTTCTCCATAAGTAGATAAAGCTACTCCTAAATTTGCAGTTATTGTTGTTTTTCCCACTCCGCCTTTACCTGAGGCGACGGTTATAACTCTTGTCATTCGATACCTCCTAGCTAACTTCCACGTTTATTTTGAAATTGTTTACAATTTCTGGATATCCTCTAAAACTTTTCTTTATTTCTATTTGAGTAATGTTAATTATCTGTTTTTTTAAATTATCCAGGTCTTTGGATTCACCCATGAACCTTGATAAAAATCCTTTACTTTCGTATTCGGTAATTATATTTATGGTTCCAGTCAGTTCGCTGGTATTGTTATCTAAAAATACCATGACTTCTGTCCCTTTAATTTTTGGAATACTGAGAATTGATTTTTTAACTTTATTCATAAGCGTTAATTCTATTTTTTCAACATCATCATCGCTTAGAGATCCTCCTTTATAGGAGTCTAAAATGTTTTCAACTTCTTCTTCACCTACATCTTTTAAACCATACTTTTTCATGAGTTCTGCTCGGTCAATAGGTTCATCTGCAACTTCGGCTGATTTAGTTTCTTCTATATCTGATTTAACTTCGTTAGCTTCAGTTTTTACATTTACTTCCTGAGGAGTATTGTTTTCTGATTTAATTTGAGCTTTTTGCCGAACATCTTCAACATGATTTGAGTTCATTGATATTGATTTGAGCTTATTTTTTACCTCTTCGTTATTATCCTGGGTTTCAGGTTTTTTAGGTAAAAATGATTCATTTTGCTCAAGTAAAGAAGATTCATTAATTTCAGGTTTTTCTTCAGTTAGTATAACTTCTGGTTTTTCTTCAGTTAGTGTAGCTTCCTTAACTTCCGGTTTTTCTTTAGTTAATGAAGCCTCAACAACATCAGGTTTTTCTTCGGGTACAGGAGTTTCAATTTTTTCTTTATTCTCAACAATCTCAGGTTTTTCTTCAGGTATAGGAGTTTCAATTTTTTTATCTTCCTGTCCTGTTTTTTTAAGTTCATCAAGTACATCATTAACTTCGGAACCAGAATTGAGTAGATGTTTTTTATTTATATCCATAAGGTAATTAACTTGAGAATTTCTAAGATCAAAAACTTCAATTAAAGTACTGCTCTCATCTGCGGCAGATTTAATTTTTTTAATTGCATCCATCTTTGAATCATTATCATATGATGCTGCAATTTGTATACCGTCTTTAAAAAGAATGTGTCCTTCTTCAGAACCCGCAGTTATTCTTATAAATCCATTGTACTCTTTTGATTTTAGTTCGCCTAAAAGTTCATTTAAATTTAATTCGTCTGCATAAGATATCCTGGACGGTCTGGTAATTGGTAACTCCATTTTTATTCCCCTACAATTATAACTTTAGATATATTAAACTCAATTGAATTTATGTATATCCTTTTTGCAGTTATGAATATGTGTGATTTGATGAGTTATTCATATAGAAAATTCTGGTTATTTTTTTAAAAGTTTAATTTCAGGAGGGGTTATAATTACCACGTTGCCCTGTTTACAAAGTAATATAGCTTCTCCACCTACATTATCTCGGAATTCTTTTAATTTTTCTCCAACCTGCTTAGATTCCTCTGGATTATCTTCTATGAAACCCATATCCAATATAATTGGATTTTTTTCTTCAGTAATCTGTTTTAGAGCATCTTCTATATCTGGAATGCCCTGGGCTTTCATTAGGATTATTTCATAAAAAGAATGTTCGGGAACGATTATGGTCTCTTTTTCTTCTTCATCTTCGCTTTCTTCTTCTAATCCTAGATTTTTCTTTATATAATCCATGACATCTTTCATTTTATTTCCCCTATACTGATTTTATCAGGTGGGTTTTACAGGTTGGTGATTATTTTAGTCCTACATAATCAATAATTACATCCAGTAATCTTGATGCCCCACCATTTTTAATATCTACTGCTGGCAATTTGTATCTTTCCTCATACTTTAATATATCATTTTTGTTGCTAACGTTCCTCATATTTAAAGAAATGCCAACAACTTTAGTAGGTTCTACAGCTTCTATTGCTTTTATTTCGTAATCTATTCCTCTTGGCTCTCTAAAAGGATGATTAGGTCTATGACAGACTACAACTGCATCAGACCTTGAGCCTATGAGTATTGCAGCTGAAAGGCCTCTTGGATGAGGGTTTCCATCTTCAGTCAGGCTGGATTGCCCTTCTACAAAGATAATATCCGGGTTCTTTTCTTCTTCGATATATTTCATAGCTCCCATGACTGCTGCAGCAACATCCATAACTGAAAGACTTCCTGCTCTAAAATTAAGATCAGCTGGGCTTTCAAGTCCCATTTCATCAGTTGAAATTACAGCTGCATTTAAACCTTTTTCCTGTGCTGTTTTTCCGAGAATTCTTGTAGTTGTTCGTTTACCGCATTCTTGAGATGTGCCGCCTACAAAAACAACTGGTGCTTTAGGTTTGTAGGTAATTTTTGGCAGCACTTCAGTACATTGGGAAGGAGCAGTTCCAAATATTTTATTAATAACATCTAAGCGAGAACTAATTTCTTTTATGAGTACTCCTTTTGATTCAGCAAATTTAAGTAAAGATTTATTTTCTAAAAGTGATAGTGATCTAAATGATGTTACAACATTCAGCCCGTTATCTATGGCTTGAACTGCGTATTTAAGTGCAGCTCCTTCAGCACCAATTGGCAGCATTATTGCAACACTTTTAGCATCTGTTTTTTCAATGAGTTCAGTTAAACTTGAAGATATTACGCTACCGCAAAATTCCATTCCCTGTTTTTTAATACTATCATCAACAAAGCCAACAGATTCTACTCCTTCGAAATTGGCGAATTTTTCACCTCCACCGCCGCATCCGACTATTATAAAAGGGTTAAGCTGTTTAATTTCTTCAACAGAAGTTATGTCATACAAATAATCACTCCATTATCATTTAGTTGGAATAGGTGAGTTTACATTATCTATTTATTTAATAAATATTAAACCAAGTTATATACTTTAAGATATATAATTTATGTATCTATATTCAATCTATTGTGGAGGCATGAATGTGATAGGAAGAGTACTTAAGGACTTAGGCAGGATCAATGGGGTAAACGGATCTTTAGTAGTAGGAAAAGATGGACTAATTATTGAAAGCGAGGTTCCTGGAGATATAGATTCAGAACTTGTGGCAGCTATGTCATCAGCAGTTTTTGGTACAGCCGAAAGATCTGCTGAAGAGATGAAACATGAACCTTTACAACAAGTTATGATTGAAGGACAATTAGGTAAAACTTTGATGATAGACGCTGGTGAAGGAATTCTGGTCGTTATCACAGATATTGACATAAATCTGGGTCTAATCAGGATTGAAATGAGAAGAAGTGCCGAACGTGTAATTGATCTTCTTACCTAAATACTGATATTGGTGCGCCCGTTAAAGTATTTAACAACATTGGATAATAATATTTAATATAATAATATTAACATATTTATCCTAAACTCTTTGTGTTTTTTATATTGATTTGGAGATGATCAGTTGAGAAAACCCTATGTTATTTTGATAGGAAGTGCTTCTGGAATTGGAAAATCGACTATAGCGTCAGAGCTAGCTAAGATATTAGGAATAAAGCACTTAATCGAGTCTGATTTTATAAGAGAAATAGTTAGGGGAGTAATTGGACCCGAATTTGCTCCAGCGCTTCACAAATCATCTTTCGATGCATATGTAACAATACGAGACAAGGAAAGGTATAAAACTAATGCGGCTTTAATAAATGCCGGATTTCAAGAGCACGCTTCATTTGTTATCCCTGCTATTGAAAAAGTTATAAAAAGGGCTGTTGATGATTTTGATGATGTTGTAATTGAAGGTGTGCACCTTGTACCTGGTTTCGTTAACATCGATCAATTCCAGGACGATGCGGATATTCATTTTTTTGTACTTAATGCTGATGAAGAAATTCATAAAGAGCGTTTCGTGAAGCGAGCCATGAAAATAAAACGTGGCGGTAAACATCTGGAATATTTCAAAGAAAACAGGATAATTAATGATTATCTGGCTGAACAAGCTGATGAACATGGAGTTCCAGTTATTTACAATGATGAAATTGAGACTACAGTTAAGGTAATGCTCACACACATAAGACAAATCTGCAAAACTCTGAAATTTAAACATGGTGTGGATAATATAAAAGATGAAACCAGTACTGTGCTAAAATATGGTGGCAGGATGGAAGATATATCTTATTTTATACATGGTTTTACAGAGCCGCTGCGAAGGAGAATCAATGTTTATGATCCAAAAGAAGCAGAACGCTTTTTTGCATCATTAGAACGAAATAAAAAGCGAAAAGATGATTTAAAAAACATTTATGAGCTTTCGGATAATATTCATAGTCATAAATTATGTGCTCCTGATGAAGAGAGCCTTAATAAAATGATAAAAGAATTAGATGAAAAAGGATATTTAATTAAAGAACAATAAAATTCTTTAATTAAATATTAGTTGATACTATTTTTGATATTTTTAACTATTTTTTTATTAATTAATTGATAAGGAGAGAAATAATTTTGAATGAAATGAAAATTGATTGTCCAGTCTGTGAATGTAAAAATTCAATGATAGTTATAACAAAAACAGAAAATATTCCGTATTTTGGGGAAATAATGGAATCCACAGCCAAATGTCATGATTGTGGATATAAACATTCTGATATAATGTGCCTTGAACAAAAAGAACCAGTAAGATATGAGCTAAAAGTAGATAAATCTAATTTAAATGCAAGGGTTATCAGATCTCAATCAGCTACAATCAGCATACCTGAACTGGGCTTGAAAGTAGAACCCGGTCCAAGATCACAGGGTTATGTCTCAAATGTTGAGGGTGTGCTAGCTAGATTCCACGACGCTGTTATAACTGCTATGAATCTTGTTGAAGATGAACAATCTAAGGAAAATGCGTCTAATATCTTAAAAGAGCTTGAAA
>JAEYQZ010000247.1 GCA_023409695.1 Methanobacteriota archaeon
AAGGTCCATTTGTAGATTTAACTGATACTTATGATGTTGTAAGGAACGAACCAATTATAAAACTTAATAAAATCCATTACAAGGAAGATCCATTTTACCATGCTATAATGCCTGCTGGATTTGAACACAGGCTTTTGCAAGGGCTTCCACAGGAGCCAAGAATTTATAACGCTGTTTTAAACACAGTTCCAACTATTCAAAATGTTGTTTTAACTGAAGGCGGCTGTTGCTGGCTTCATGCGGCAGTTTCTATAAAGAAACAAACTCAAGGTGACGGTAAAAATGTGTTAATGGCAGCTCTTGCGGCGCATCCTTCCTTGAAACATGCTATTGTGGTAGATGAAGATGTTGACATATTTGACCCTGAAGATCTTGAATATGCTATTGCAACACGTGTTAAAGGCGATGATGATATTATGATAATTCCGGGAGCGAGAGGTTCTTCACTTGACCCTTGTGCAAAGCCCGATGGTACAACTACTAAGATCGGAGTGGACGCAACTAAACCTTTAGATAAGTTGGAGAAGTTTGAAAGGGTTAGCTTTTCGGAATAGTTTATAAATTTTTTATAACAAAAAATAACTTTTTTTAAAGAATTAGGATTGAAATTATCAATCCTAATCTTTATAATTTAACAGCGCATAGTTATGGACCTAACGATGCAACGTGTTAACATGATTGACACATAATCTAAAATTAGGTGTCTATAATTAAATAAATTCTATCGATCCTTTTACAGGTGATTTTATTTTTTTATCCAGTTTTTTAATAACAAAGGAGCAGTATTTATCTCCTTTAGCAACACATTTAATTTCCTCAACTGAAACTTCAGATTGGAAATGAATGGAGAAAATGGACTCGAAGGACCCTTTAGCAATTGCACAATTTGGGTTTCCTGTATTAACCATGTCCTTGCATTCGAAATTATCATCGATACGAATAGTTAAGGGATCTTCACTTATTAATTTGGCATGTCCCGCTTCGAATTTATTGAGAAAAACAGCCATATTTTCAATTAATTGATTAGTCTGGGGAGATTGAATGTGTTCATACATTGATTCGCCCATAAAATTTCCTATATTAACTAGTAATGGATCTATGTCAATGCCGTTGTTACTTAAAAAAAACCTGATACTTCGAAGGGATAATGCATAAAAATCGACTGGATTGTCAAGTTGAGTAAAAGAATCCTTAAAGTAATTTTTTAAATTAATATTTAATTTTATATCTGTAGATAATTCAACATACTGCTTTGCTTTAATATAAAATAATTTTTTTCGTTTATCGTAAGAATCGCTTTTTGATCCAATTAATCCCCTATCTTCCAGTATTTTTAGGTGATTTGAGAGAGTAGGTTTGGATTTACCTGTTTTGGCAAGGATTTCATCAAAATAAAGATCTTTTTCTTCAAGAAGTGATAATATTTTAGTTTTAGTGGCAGACTCAATTATCTTTGGTCCTTCTGGAGTCATATATAATTGTACATAATCAGATGTTTTTGCCATATAATTAAATAGTGTAACTCTGGTATATATTATTTAGGGACATATACTAATTGTTTTTATTGATTAGAACAATTTTGTTAACTTATTGATTAATAACATATTATAATATCGTTTATTTGTATTAAAACGAATTATTAGCATTTATTATATAATAAATTGTGATTATGGGTTATTCTGTAATTTAATATAAATAATACTTTTAAATTCTATATCTATAATTTTAATGGGCGTAATAAACTATTTATACTATTTAATGGGCTTCATATAATTTTGATTTTAATAAAATATTTATTATATTATATGTTTTTATTACAAAGTAATATTAAACTTCATATTTTTAAATTATATTATAAAAATTGCTTTTTATTTTTAGAAAGTTCTATTAGTTTCAATTAGATTGAACAGACAATAATGTTTGGTATATATTGAATTATTCAAACATGTAGAAACCTTTTTATAGTGGAAAGAACAAAATGGCCGGTAAGAACATAATAAGAAATTATAATAATTTAGACTATCTTATATTTGGACTATACTAAGTTTTAAAAGTCAGGAGTTAATTTCCATGAATATTTTATTAAAAACAACAATTAATGAATTAATTTCACCTATAATAGTGGTTAATAGCGCTATAATTACCTACAAACCATTTAGAGGTGATTTTATAGTCTATTAATTAATAGGTGAACATATGAAATAAAATAAATGAATTATGAGAGGAGGTGAAATTAGGTGAAATATAGTAAAAAACATGGAGTATTTTTGTTTACAGTGTTATTCCTTGCATTAATACTTTGTAGTACAGCTTCTGCAGCAAATACAACCAACGCAACAACTGATGCTAATTCTAGTGTTGCTTCATTAAACGCAAGTAGTATTCTAGATCCTGTAATTTCAGGTAAAGTTATAGAAAGCCCATCCAATTCTGGATTATCTGGAGTTTCAATTAGGGCTGAAACTACAGGCGGTACTCTTTTAGCGGAAACAACAACAGGAACAAATGGTACATATTCTTTGAACTTTACCAGTTCTGATAAAACATTCAAAGTTACTGCAAGTAAGTTAGGTTATATTTCTTATACTCAAAAAGTGAATGTAAGTCATAACGCAAATGATCCAAATACTCTCTATGGCACTGCAAATTTTACACTATATAAATTACCTGCATACAGTGGTAATGCTTCAAGTTATGTATTAAATGTAGGCGTGCTTCCACAAGTTTTATTGGATCTTTACGCCGGAAAATCAAGTTCTT
>JAEYQZ010000264.1 GCA_023409695.1 Methanobacteriota archaeon
AGCTTTTAAAATTTTATAATGAACAAAAAGATATTAAACCACCTAAACCGTATATTAAATCATTGAAAAAACTTTTAGAATTTTATGGAGTTAAACCAGATTAAGTTGACAATAGAAAAATGATATACAAATGTTAATTATGAATTTTTGATATATCTGTTACAAAGCATTGCAGTTTACTTTTTTCTTATAATTTCTTCAATTTGTGGTATGTATCTTGTTCATTTTCAAAAATGATGTTATCAATATCTTGTTCATATGGTAACCTCCTATTTTTTAGTGCAGAGCAGGGCTGTGACACCCTTAACAACGCAATTGCTCTACTCCTGATTATTTTATAAACAGGATTTTGTCATGGTTTAAATTTTTATGAAAGGATTGCGAATTATTTTCATTTGATAATTACATTGTAGGTTGTGTGTTATTACTTGCTTATTGTGTGTTATTACTTGCTTATTATATCAGTAATATAATAAAAACTTTACGATTAGTATTAAAAGGAAAAATGATATTAATATAATAAGTAAATTAGTTAATAATTTACTACTAATTTAAGTAATATTGATAAAATCTGTTTTATAATTCTCTTTGATATAACTAAATTTAAAAAAAATAAATGTACAAAATAGAGTGGAAATATGAATTAATAATAAAAACTAACCATTTTTTTAACATATATATAAAAATAATTCATATTTAATATATCATATCAATTTACATACTAAATGATTGATATTTATAAAATAAGTGTATTTAAATAGCTTCAAATTTTATTTTAAAATAATAAAAGGTATGATTAAGGAAATTAGTTCCTTAATCTACCATACAATAAACCACTACCTATCATCAATGTTGATAAAATAGCAGGTAATATGGGTAAACCAGTTTTTTGCATTGGGACTGTTTTTCCAGCGCCTTTGTTAGCAGCGTTGTTAGCTCCAGCTCCAGCTCCAGCGGCTGCAGCAGCGGAATTGTAGTATAAATAGGATATAATTTTCTTTTGGATGATTATAACAGTTACATCATCTTTGTCATCATTTTTGATTTCTTCTTTACATTTGTCGCAGTGGTCACATCCATTCTCTTTACAGTTGTCACATTGGTCACATTTGTCTCTGAATTTTTTTTCTTTATTATTGCCAGTTTCTGTATTTTTGACAGGTTCAGTTATTTTATTATTTTGGTTGTCTTGTAACGTTTGGTCCTGTGTACCTGTTGTATCAGATGTTGTTGCTGCAGCACCAAATCCCATTCCAGCACTTACTACCATCACAAATGCCAGAAGCAAAATCAATGCTTTTTTCATATTTTTTCCCTCCAGTATTTTAGGCGTAGGGCAGGGTTAATAAAACTCCATTCATCATAGAAATGCCCTACTTAACGATTTATCTAATTTAATCCCCTAGTTATTTGACTTAATGTCAACAAATAGACATTAAATACCCTTATTTTTTAGTTTATGTTTAAAGGGGTCTTCTTGTTAAGGGAAAGATCAATGGATGCGCAAAATTAATAGTAGAAAATATTGATTTTTTAGAATTGATGGATTTTAACATATCTTCCCCTTTGATAGTCGTATTTCTTGCAAGTATCATGTTATTACTATTGTAGCTTATTATATTATTAATATAATAAAAACTTTACTATTTGTATTAAATAAAAAAATGATATTAATATAATAAGTAAATTAATCAATAAAAAAATAGTAATTTAGTTAGTACTAAGAAGGCATTTTTTGCAACTCTCTTTAGTGTGAATATATTTAAAAAAATAAAGTTTATAAAATAAAGTGCAATTAGAGATTACTGAATAAATTTGATTTGTTTTGAAGTAATTATAATGAAATAGATTTTGTTTTGTATATTAGAATATATAAATCAATAATAGCCAATATTTCATCAAAATAAACCATTTAAAAATTAAATCTAGTTAATGCATTGGATAATTAAGACTAAATGATGAACTTGAAAATAAAGATGGAGTTCAAATTGTAATCTCAGAGTCCTTAAATCATATAAATTCATAAAAAAAGTTTTTAAAATATATTAATAAATTTAAAGGCTCAATTTTAAAAAAATAAAAAAAATAATGGTTAATTTCTTAATTTTCCATATAATAAACCACTACTTACAAATAATGTTGATAAAAGTGCAGGCAAAACTGGTAGGCCTGTTTTCTTTAGTGGTAATGTTTTTCCAGGATCTTTCTGAGGATCTGTGTTAGGATCTAAGTTTATGTTATAGGAACTAATACTTATATCCCCTGCATCGTTTGAATCGGGTGTTGCAGCTGCACTAAGTCCGAGGCTAACATTTATCAGGGCGATAAAAGTTAGAAATAAAACCAATGTTTTATTCATGAGTTCCCTCCCTTAATTTTTTGTTAGGGCATGTCATCATTTGAAATATCCAATTCCATTTTCAAGATGGATCATGTTGAAATTTTCTATTAAAAAGGGAATTTAGATGATTAAAATTTGTATACATATATTCTGTAGTATTAGCGAAATTTTAGAAGAATTCAGGCGGATAATATCTATATTTTACGCATGATGGATTATTTTGCACTTCTCTTTTTAATAGGAGTATTCATACCCCATATGTTATTACTATAATTGGTTATTATATTAATAATACAATAAAAACTTTGTTATTTTTACTAAAAAAAGAAATGAAATTAGTAAAATAATTTAATTAACTATTTAAAGCTTAATGATATCTATAATAACATTAAAATTATTATAATACATTTTTTTGATAGTAAATAACTTAATAATATATATTATATTAAATAATTAATAAATGTAAATAAAATTCATAATTAGCATACATAATGACTTATATGAATTAAATACACTTTAATCACATGATAAATTAAGAATTAAACAGTTAAAAAGAATTTTTACACTAAAATATTTAAAATTTATACTTAAAAATATAAAAAATCAAGGAGTAAATTATTTCCTTAATTTTCTATATAGTAAACCACTACCTACCAGTAGTGTTGATAAAAGCGCAGGCACAACTGGTAAACCTGTATTTTGCATAGGTAATTGTTCTTCTTCAGTAGATGCACTTCCACTAGATCCTTTAAGTTCACTACTTATTTCATTAGCTTTGTTGCTAGAAGCAAGTTCGGTATTAGTATTAGAGTTTGTGTTTACACTGTTTACTACATTATTAACATTTACTTTATTATTTATTTTAATATCATTGGAGCACTTATTGTCGTCATCGTCGTCATCATCACATTTGTCGTCATCGTCATCGCATTCATCATCGTCATCATCGCATTCATCTTTATCGGGGCAATTCCATAATGTATCATAATCTTTATCTCTGCCGTTCCATGATCCATCTTTATCTTCACCATTCCAGAATCCATCGTACCAGTTTCCCTGGTCATTTCCTTCATCATTTTGATAATTGTTTATATCATCTGAACCTATGTCATTTCCATCAGCTTGACCATTGTCAGAAGTTTCACCTCTGTTTTGATCAATATTATCGTTGCTTCCATCATTTTGTGCATTGTTAATTATATTTCCGGGATCATTTGTATTTGAATTTAAAGTTGCGCCAAATCCAATACTTGTACCTGCTACTACAACTATGGCTAAAAATAAAAGCAAAATTTTTTTCATTTATTTTCCTCCTGCTGTTTTTCAGCATATAATTAGCCATTAAATTCTTTAAATCACGTTAATTTTTCTATTAAACTATTTATTTAGCTAAAATGGGGATTAAAAATCCCTAATTTTCATTATGCACGTAGTGGGACATTTTGTGTAATATAAAAGTCCGTGGAAAATTAGATATGATTATGAAAAAAAATCTCAGTTTTTTGTGCATAATGTATCCTGAAGTTTTTCTTTTTGATGGTAGTATTCATTGTATCTATCAAAGTAATACTTTAATTAATTATTATATTGTATAAGTAATAAAAAATTTACTATTAGTAATAATAAATTAAATAATATAGATATACTAAGTTAATCATTCAACAAAAAATTAGTAATCTAAACATTATTAAACAAAATTACATTAATATTTTCTTTCAGATTAATTAAATTAAAAAAAATAAGATTATAAAATAAAATTGAGATAAACTAGATTAAATTAATTTAATTACATTTTTATTATTTATAAGAAAACGTGGTATATTTAATACAATTAACAGATTATCATATAGATATTACATATTTTTACAATGAAAACCATTCAAATTGTTAAATATCCTGATAAAAGCATTAAATAGTATAGTGGATAAATAACGGAATTTAACATTTTAGAATTTTCAATATCGAAAATGTAAAATGGTTATACTAATTGTTTAAATAGCTAATAAAATTCATTAATGGTCAATACCTTCTGTGGGAAAAAGTAAATAAATACGAAAAACCTATCGAAAATGTTAATTTATTATAGTGAATAACCAAATATTTTTGATAAGTATTTATAAAAAATTTGTAGATATGTTTTAAATTTCACTCAAAAATAAGCATTTAAAAAATTATGTCATTGGCTTAAAATGAATACTAATTTTGTAGTATATTTTTAATTTTTTAAATTGGGAAGTAGAATATGTGCGGAATAGCTGGAATAATGGGAACTGATATATCAGAAAAATTGTATGATATGCTTGTCTCTTTAAAACACCGAGGTCCTGATGGAACAGGAGTTTTTGTAGATGGCGTTGTATCTTATGGAAATTTAGATAATTTAAAAATTCCTGAAGGATCATTTGGACTTGGACATAATTTACTTTCTATAGTTGGATGTAAACTTGATTCACAACCTATAGTCTATAATAATCATGTTTTGGTATGCAATGGGGAAATATATAATTTTAAAGAGCTTAAAAACAAGTTTAATATAGATTTTAAAACAGATTCTGATTGTGAAATTATTATAAGTCTTATTAAAATGTTTTATAATGGTTCGCTTTATGATGCAGTAGTAAAAACCATTGAACAATTGGATGGGGACTATTCCTTTGCTGTATATGATGGTAAAAACTTTCTAGCAGTGCGAGATCCTGTTGGGGTAAAGCCGCTTTATTTTGGAGAAAATGAGGAAATTTTTGCATTTGCTTCGGAAAAGAAAGCGCTCTGGAAAATAGGTATAAATGATGTAAAAACTGTTCCACCTGATTCAATGTTATATAATAAAGAACTAGTGAAAATAAGCAATAAATTAAATGAAACTGTCAGTACACAGAATTTAGAAAGCTGGTCCAATTTACCTAAAGAGATTCTAAAAAAACAGTTAAAAGATTTTTTAATAACGTCTGTAAAAAAAAGAGTATCTGGACTTTCTAAAGTGGGAATACTTTTTTCAGGAGGCATAGATAGTACAATAATTGCTAAAATAACAGATGATCTTGGAATTAAAACATGCCTTTATAGTGTTGGCCACAAAGATTCCGCTGATCTTAAGTTTGCAAGGAAAACTGCAGAAGAAATGAATTTACCTCTTAAAACCAAAGTAATAGACGTAGATGATGTCCGAAAATATTTGATACCTGTATTAAATGCAATAGAAGAATTCAATATTATGAAAATTGGGGTAGGAATGCCTGCATATATTGCAGCAGAAATGGCACATGAAGATAACTTAAAAGTCATGCTTTCAGGACAGGGGGCAGATGAACTTTTTGGGGGATACAATCGTTATTTAAAGTTTTACGAGGAGAAAGGAGAAATGGCACAGGAAGATTTGAAGAAAGATATTTTAAACCTGTATCATGTAAACTTACAGAGAGATGATGCTGTCACTATGGCAAATTCAATTGAACTTAGAGTGCCTTATCTTGATCCAGATATTATAAATATTGCTATGAACATACCTATGAAATATAAAATAAATAAAGAAGATACCTTGAGAAAATGTATTCTCAGGGAAGTAGGGGCTGAACTTGGAGTGCCTGAAGAAATTGTAAAGAGGCCTAAAAAAGCAGCTCAATATGGATCGGGTATCCACAAAATGCTTGTTAAGAAAGTTTTAAAGGAAGAATCCTTTAAAAATATCCAAAATAAATTTGATATGTATTATTGAAAAATAAACGAATTTTAGAGGGGAAAAACATGAAAATCGAAAAAGAAGCTGAAAAAATATTAGAAAAATTTTCAAAAGCCCTTCAAGACATTCCTGAACTTGAAGAAACTCAATATATTGTTGATAATGTTAATCTAACGCGTCCAGATTGTGGGAAAGATAAAAACCCTGAAAAAATTCTTAGAAATGCAGAAGTGGACGAAAATGGAAATATTATAGCAGAAAAAGGAAAATGGGTAAAATAAACACTATTTGTCCTTTTTAATGAGGTATGATGGAATGAGATTAAATCTTGTTTTAGAACTTTTAGATATTCCTGGGCAACTTACTGATGCTTTTGAGCCTATCAGTAGACTTGGAGCTAATATAGTTACAGTAATTCACCAGAGAGATGTTAAAACTGAAAGAGGCACAATACCTGTCCAAATTACAATTGAAGCTGATAAAGATACACTGGATAAGGTTATAGATACCCTTGAAAGTCAAAATATTCAGATAATGGAAGTAGACGGTGTTTTAAGGAAAGAAAAGATAAGAACAATCTTTATTGGAAATATCGTTGAAAAAGATGTTAAAGATGCGCTTGGCAGGCTTAATAGCATTGAAGGTGTAAGAGTAATTGATTTTAATTTAAAAATTGGGGATGATCCAGAAAAATCAGCCTCTAAAATCATACTTGAAGCCAATTCTGGCAAAAGAAAAGATATAATGGTAAAAATAAAAGAAATTGGAAAATCTAAAGGATTTTTAGTTATAAATGAAGTTTAGATGCAAATTCGCTGCTACTTAGGTGATTATAAATGAAGATTTGTATTTTAGGTTTTGGTGCAGTTGGAAAAGGTGTAGTAAAGGCCATTTCCCTGAAAAATGATAGATTTAAAGAAAAATATGGATTAGATCTTAAGGTGGTAGCAGTTACGGATACTTCAGGAGCTGCAGTCTCTAATAAAGGATTAGATCTTGATTTACTTCTTGAAACTAAAGAGCAAACTGGAAAAGTATCTAATTATCCAGAATATGGAGTTTCTGGAATGTCAAATATACAAGTACTTGATAAGGCAGAATATGACTGCCTTGTTGAAGTAACTCCTACCGATATCTGCAACGGTGAACCTGCTAAAACACATATTTTAAAAGCATTTGAAGATAAAAAAGATGTAGTTACTTCAAATAAAGGGCCTTTAGCTTTAAATTTTAAAGAATTAAATGAATCTGCTGTGGTTAATAATGTTCAGTTTAAATTTGAAGCTTCTGTAGGCGGAGCAATGCCAATTATAAATTTTGCTCATGAAACTTTATCCAGCTGTGATATAGATTCTATTTTGGGAATTTTAAATGGTACAACAAACTATATACTCTCAAGGATGGCTAAGGAAGGTTCATCGTATGAGCAAATTTTAAAAGAATCTCAAGAACTGGGAATAGCAGAAACTAATCCTGCTCAAGACGTTGAAGGTATAGATGCTGCATGTAAAACTGTAATACTTGCAAACTCACTTTTAGGTAGGGATGTGAGTTATAAAGACGTGGAAGTAACTGGAATATCAAAAATCACACCTGAATCTATTTCTCTTGCTAAAAATGAAGGCTATCTTATTAAATTAATTGGCGAAGTATCTGGTGATGTTCTTGAAGTTTCACCAAGACTTGTAAGGGAAGGATCTCCTTTTGCAGTAGATGGTACACTGAATGTGGCAACACTTAAGACAGACCTTGCAGAAGATGTAACTGTTGTTGGAAAAGGTGCAGGACCCCTTGAAACGGCTTCTGCTATTTTAAGTGATATAATAAGCATTTATAAGATCAAACAATGTAACGGGTAAATCAGATAAATAGCACAATATCAGTTTGGATCAATATTAACTTGGAGACTTTTGAAAAATGAAATACGTAGTTGTAATAGGAGATGGAATGGCAGATTATCCCCTTGAAGAATTAAACAATAAGACTGTTCTTCAAGCTTCTGTGATTCCAAATATGGATTTTATAGCGTCTAACGGTACAAATGGATTACTTAAAACAGTTCCTGAAGGTATGCAGCCGGGATCTGATGTTGCAAACCTTTCAATAATGGGTTATGACCCAAAAAAATATTATACTGGAAGAGGGCCTCTTGAAGCGGCAAGTATTGGCGCTGATCTCCAAAATGGAGAAGTTGCCTTTAGATGTAATTTTATAACAGAAATAGATGGAAAATTAGCAGATTTTAATGCAAATCATATTTCTACAGAAGAAGCAAAAGAGCTTATAGATACTTTAAATGAGGAATTTAGAGAAATTGGAAAATTTTACCTTGGTGTAAGCTACAGGCATTTGTTTGTAATGACTAATACGGCATCAGCTTCGTTAAAATCTACTCCTCCTCATGATGTGGTTGGAGAAGGCATTGAAGAAAATCTTTTAAAGCCTTATGATGATGAAAATGCGGAATTGTTGAATAAAACCATGCGTGATTCAGTGGAAATACTGGATGATCACCCTGTAAATAAAAAGAGAATTGCAAAGGGTAAGTATCCTGCAAACATGATATGGTTGTGGGGACAGGGAACTAAACCTAATATGGTTCCATTTGCTGAAAAATATGGATTAAATGGTGCTACAATAACTGGTGTAGACCTTATAAAAGGTATTGGATCATATCTTGGGCTGACCAATATTAATGTTCCTGGAGCAACTGGATATTTTGACACTGATTACAGTCAAAAAGCGAATTATGCAGTAGATGCCTTAAATGATCATGATTTAGTGTTTGTTCATGTCGAGGCTCCTGATGAAGCAGGCCATGCTGGTGACATCACCGAAAAAATCAAAGCTATAGAAAGTATAGATGAAAAAATCATCGGAAAACTTCTTGATGAGCTTCCAAAATATGATGACTATGCTATTTCTATACTGCCCGATCATGCAACTCCCATATCTGTTAAAACACATACAACTGAGGCAATTCCTTATGCAATGTGTTCTACAAATGGGGTTAAAGATAATGTCAATCAGTATAATGAATTTTCGGCAAAAATGGGTTCTTTGGGCACCATTGAAGGATATAAATTTATGAAAAGTTTTTTGGATATTTAAAATAAATATCTTATATTTTATGAAGATAATTGATTTTAGAGCATTCCATTAATGTTATAAATAATGCTTTATAAATCCAGATTGTAGGTTATAATTTTACTCAATATAAGATTTTTAATGATTTACATCGATATTAATTAGGAGATGGTTTAGCTGTCAAAATATATAGTGGTAACTGGTGGAGTTGTAAGTTCAATAGGAAAAGGAATAACTGCAGCATCAATTGGGAGGATATTAAGGTCATATGGGATTGGTGTAACTGCAATAAAAATAGATCCTTATTTAAACTGGGATTCAGGAACTCTTAATCCATATCAACATGGGGAAGTATTCGTAACTGAAGATGGTATGGAAACTGATTTAGATTTGGGGCATTATGAACGATTTTTAGATGTTGAACTCTCCGGTGATTCTAATATAACTACAGGTAAAGTTTATTCGTCTGTTATTGATAAAGAAAGGAAAGGGGATTATCTTGGATCATGTGTACAGATAATTCCACATATAACTGATGAAATTAAATCAATGATAAGGAAAATTTCAAATAAAAGCGACGCTGATGTGATTTTAGTTGAAATTGGAGGAACTGTTGGGGATATAGAAAGCCAGCCATTTTTAGAGGCTGTAAGACAGCTTCGTAATGAAGAAGGACATGACAATGTAATGTTTGTCCATGTAACCTACGTACCTTACCTTAACGCTGCTGGTGAGTTTAAAACTAAACCTACGCAGCACAGTACTAAAGAATTAAGAAGTACAGGTATTATTCCAGATATGATAATTTGCAGGTCTGAATTATCCATAGATGCTCCCCTAAAACAGAAAATAGCTCATTTTTGTGATGTTGAAAGAAATGCTGTTATAAATTGTCCAGATGTTAGTTCAATTTATGAAGTTCCTTTAATTTTAAGTAAAGAAAATGTAGGGGAATATGTACTTAAAAGATTAAAAATGGAACCCAGACAACCTGACCTAAAGGGCTGGCAGAAAATTGTGAAATCCTTAAAAAAAGAGGAGCCAGTGGTGAATATAGGAATCATTGGGAAGTATGTGGAGCTTGAAGATGCATATATAAGTATTAGAGAATCTTTAAAACATGCAGCGGCAAATATTGGGGTTAAAGTTAATATAGAATGGATAAATGCTGGAAATTCATTAGACACTAATAAACTTAAAGGATTGGATGGATTACTTATACCTGGCGGTTTTGGTGAAAGAGGTATTTCAGGAAAATTAGAAGCAGTAAAGTATTCAATAGAACAGAAAGTTCCATTATTTGGGATTTGCCTTGGAATGCAGTGTATGGTAATTGAATTTGCCAGGTTAAATGGTTTTGAAGATGCAAACAGTACTGAATTTGATCCAGAAACTAAAAATCCAGTCATTGACATCATGCCTGAACAAATACAGATCGAGTATATGGGTGGAACAATGAGACTTGGTTCTTATCCATGCAATGTTAAGCAGGACACACTGGCATATGATGCATATCAAAAAAAGTCTGTAGATGAACGACACAGGCATAGATTTGAATTTAACAATGAATACCGTGAAATTTTACAGGAAAAAGGTTTGGTAATTTCAGGTATATCCCCTAACTATTTACTTGTTGAAATGGTAGAACTTAAGGATCATCCATGGTTTTTAGGATGCCAGTTCCATCCAGAATTTAAATCAAGACCAAATCATGCTCATCCTATCTTTGTATCATTTATGGAAGCTGCATTTAAGAATAAAAAACTTAAATCTTCATAAGCAGTTGAATTACAAAAGTATCTATACAATAACACGAGGGTCAAGTGATATCATGGTTTTCAATATACCTTTAATTTGTACAGTCATAGCAATTATAGCATGTATCTATGCTAGTTATACCGATTTAAAATCATCCATTATTCCAAATAAACTTACATATTCGTTAGTTATTTTAGGAATTAGTTTAAATGCAATTTACGCATTTATGATCAATAATATTTGGTACATTATTGTTGGCTTAATATTTGTTGCGCTAATTTATGTTATCAGTTATATATTTTGGAGATTTAATGCATGGGCTGGGGGAGATGCTAAATTATTTACAGGATTAGCAGCATTGCTTCCATTTTACCCAAATATTATAAATTATAACATATTGGGACTATCATTTCCAATTGTTTCCCTGTATGGATTTCCCTTTACACTTATAATAAATAGTATACTTGCTATGCTTCCATTTCTGTTAATTTATGTATTATTTATAGCATTACGCAGGAAACCTCATCTTGTGGGTGAATTACTGGAACCGGTTAAATCATATAAAAAGAATATTGTACTGGCACTGGTTACAACTTCAGCAATTACAATTACATATCTTTTATGGCCTTACATGCCTTACAAGACTATAATAACTTTAATGATTCTTATCTTTATTTTATCATTTATTATTTCAAGGCTGCCTGATATAATAAAAGCAGTTGTTTTGTCTGTTTTTACAGTATATGCCTTGTATTTAAATGCATATATTACAGTAATTGGTATAATTACTGTACTTATATTTATAACTGTTATAGAATTTATTAAGAAACTTTTAATGTCAGTAAATAAAAAAGCTCTTCAAGATGATTATGAAATTAAAGATCTAAAAGAAGGTATGATACCTGTTTATGGGCTATATGAGAAAGAAAATAAAATATACACAGATGATCAAACCTTTTCTGAAAGGATTAAGGAATCTATAGATATTGGAGATCCTGCAAGTTTCATGAAGCCTAAAGGTAATTTTATAATTAATACCAGAGCTGCAGGTTTAACTGAAGAAGACATAACTCTTCTTAAAAAGTTATCTGAGGAAAATAAAATAGATAATAAGCTTAGAATCAAAAGAGGAGTACCATTTGCTCCATCTATTTTGATAGGTCTTTTAATATCTCTCTTTATTGGGGATTTAGCTTTCCTAATTCAGAAAGTATTATATGTAATAATATATTGATTTATAATATCCTATAATAATCAATATAACTTATCTTTGAGGATGTACACTTAATTATTTATATAAGATATAAATAACATTAATCAGAAAGAATTGAAGTAATAGGGCAAATTTCTGTTTAATATTGAGAGTAACAGTAATTATGAGGTTCATTAATTCATATATTGTATCAAGCCTTATTAATAACACAAATTAGAGGAATTTCAATGAATATATTTGCCAAATTCGGTGAGTTAATTATAAAAATGTTTAATTTTATTGGAATGCTAATTTTAGCAATACCTAAAATCCCTTCTATTTTAAGAAATATTAATACTGATAATATTAAGGATAAGGTTAATTCTGAATCTTTTAAAGAAAACCTATCTAAAGTAAAAGAAACAGGACTTGAGATTGGAGAAAGGGGAACTTCAAAGGTTTCTGAAATGAGAAATCCTCAAACTTCACATTCAAAGGATGATACTAAAGAGATTCCTGTATATAATACACAATCCTCTGGAAAATTTACTTCAAAAGAAAAAGAAAGGACAGTATTTAAACTTCAACTAATTTCTATAGGTTTTTTATTTGCATCTGTACTTTATCTATTTAATTTTCTGTCGTTCATTGTTTACTGTGTTCTTGGAATTCTATTAGTCATATACATGGCATATCTGCTGAGGTCTAAGGTTAAATTAATGTATCCTGTAGATTTTAATGCTTACCGTGACTTTTTTTCACTATATATTGTAGCAGGCATAGTTTTAGTCTTAGTCAGTAGTAATCCAAACTTTATCATGGCTTTTTCATTTGAGTCTTTCCCATATCTTACAATCCTGATTTTTGCAGCGCTGTTGTCTGTTGCTGTTTTTTTAATTTTCAGGATCAAATATCATCGAAATTTCACTTATGGAACTGTGGTTGAAATCAGTGAAAATAGTGCTTATGTAAAAGTAGAATATGATATATGTTCTAATGTAAAGCCCGATATGTACTTTGTAACTAACAGCTGTGGTGCAAACCAAGGCGACGAAGTTAAACTTCAAATAAAAGAAAAATTATTAAGCACTGGTGGAAATAAGCCTGTTAGTATAATTGAAATTTTAAAATAATTATTTTTTTTATTTAATTTTAAAAAAATAGTTACTACTGACTAGCAGTAGTACATGAAAAAAATTATAATTTATACTACTCTAATTGTGTATCTATGTTTACTTGTTACAATAGTGCTATTGGTTACATTGTATCCCTGGGCGGCTATTGATGAAAATATACTGCTGGTTATAGTTTGAATCTGGCTAGAAGAAGGCGAACCAGAGATATCTACTTGGAGTGCTATTTTAGTTCCATTATTAGTTGCGGCTATACTCTGGACTCTTACAGGAGCCATGCTTCTATTTAATATAGCAAGAGTAGTTGTTGCATTATCTGCTGCTGACCTTACTGCTGATGATATAACACTCTGTTCGTTGGCATCGCTTGTATACCAACCGACAGCACACACGATTACTGCCATAAGAGCAAGTATAAGAACGAATTCTATCGATATTTGTCCTTGCTGATCCATCTTTGTCATAATTAACTCTTTTTCATTAGTGGAGTATATGCTTTACTATTTTCATTAGTGTAATACCATTTAGTTAATTTATATGCTGCTTATTTATATTAATTTACATTATTAGAAATTGTAATACTATTTTGGGATGAAATGAGAGGTTACAAACATATATAAATGTTGTTAAGTTATATAAAATATCAATTGAATTTTATATAATCATATTGTAGGAGTGTAAGAATTTGGGATTAATAGGTGGCGATTCAAGGGGTCAATTATTTTCTTTAGATTTATTGTTTGCTCTTATACCTCTAGTGCTTGTTTTGGGTATGGTTGCTTCTGATATGGACAATATAACATATTTAATACAGGATACTGTTTATCGAGGTTCCACTGAAAGAGTTGCTGCGGATACTCTAAATACATTACTTGAAACGTCTGGGGACCCAACAACTTGGGAACAGAACGGAAGCGTAAATGTTGTAGGGCTTGCAAAATACGATTCAGATAGGGGTGTACCTTTAGAGGGAACGGTAGCGGCTACTAAATTGACGGCACTGAATGTATCTAATATGCAGAAGCTTGTAGGTAGCAACTATGGGTTCTATTTAAATGTTACCACAATAGATGATAGTACCATTTTGAAAAGTATAGGTACAGATAATGTAGGTGCAAGTGGGGCAGGAATCAACAACACTGCCTCTGATGTTGTCAGGGTAGAAAAAGTGGCAAATTATGCAAAATTAGACGTATTATCTTCTTTAAAAGATGGTATTAGGGATGCAGGAGTTCCAAGGATATATACTAGCCCTCCTAATCCATTTCCAACTGATACCTTTTATCTTAATATCTATGATTATTGGGTTCTTGTCGTAAATAGAGGATATGACTCTGCAACTGTAGATATCAACAGTAACACTGTAGTAAAAGGTGATGAATTTAATGGACAGAATACACGTTATATTAATATAACAGAACAAATTGATGAGTCATTTTTAAAGAATATGACAACTCTGCAAGATAATACTGTAACTGTAAGGACTGTAAGTAATCCCGGAGCTTCAATGGATGTCTATATAATTCAGGCTCCTAAAGGCACTCCTGAAGATCAAATTAGTTTAGATAATATTAAACCAAGACCTTGTAGGGTTATATTATTTATGTGGACAAAATAAGGATTGATCATTATGGACGATAAAGGTTTTATATTCTCTATTGACGCTGTATTGGCTTTAACTGTAGTAATAGTACTTACTGCCACTGTTACAGCATATACATTACTTCCATATTATCAGGGTGAAGATCACCAGCATTTGGAAGCTCTGGCAGACAGTATTTTAGAAACTATGGAGCAAAGTGGACAGTTACGTACTGATGCAGTTTATTACTCTAGTGGTAATGCTACATTAATTGCCAAAGCCAATGCTGATTTAAATTCAACCCTTGGTACTCTGGTACCTTCTGGTGTAGCATACAGGATTACGTTAAATACTGGAAATTCATATGTGGTTCAAAATACAACGGGTACTCGTAATTTACTTACAAGTAATGATATTGTAACCAAAGTTAAGGTTATATCCGGGCCGCAGGAAGGATGGGTAGGAAGAGCTTACTATAAAATAGAAGAGGTTAAGTTCCAGAATCAAGATGATACAGTTGTAACTACACTGTGGAATTTCCATAACTGGCTGCAGAACTTTGATCCATGGGATGGTGGTCTCAACAATTATAAATACTGGGGTTCAGGTTCAAGTGCCAAAAATATTTCATTTTATGTACCTTCTGATGGCGCAATTAATGGGGCTAAATTTTTGATAGGCTGTGCTGACGATGTTAATAACAATCCAAGTCCTTATGGTGCAAATTTCGTTTTGAATGGTAACCAGGTTAATCATAATGTACTCAGTTCAAACTTTGGAAATTACATTTACTCTGGAAATTCGAGGTATATGTATAATTACATGGGAAATATAAGCAGTTCAGAATTAAGCTCTGGCTTGAATAATTTTTATGTTAAGTTTAGTGCAGATTCTAATAATAAACTACCATGGTTTTCAATAATTGGTAATTATACCACAACTATGCAAGTCCCAATAGGAATTACAACCATCAAATCTACATTTCCAGATATTGCAGGTGTTGGTAGGCCTTCAGGATCTACCTCTATACAGTATGACTTAAACTCCGGAACTGTAACAAACCCTACTAGCCGTAGTATAAGTTGGAGCACACTGCAAACTAGCGATATAACTACTAACACTCCGTTTACATTAACAGGTATACCATCAGGGACTTCCACAGGATCTGCAGTTGCATCAGTTTCTAATGTCTATTTACCTCCAGGTACTCGACTTTTTGATGCATTTACGGTCATAAATCCATATGGTGGTGTTGATAGGGCAATTGTTCAGGTTAAAAATTCATATGGATGGCAGACAATATTCACTTCCTTTGGATCTTATACTGATCGAAACGATGGTGGTTATGGTAACCTCCCCGGAATTATAAACATTGCTCCATACCTTACATCAGGTAATAATACTGTTAGAGTTATCATTTGGGACGATGTAAGTAGTTCAGATTATGATCTGGTAGGACTTACAAGCTGTTATTCAGAACTCACATACAGTAAACTGCCTATTAGATGGGATACTTTTGCATTTACCAGTCATCAGTACAGCAGTGCAACTGCCCAATCTCAAAACTTCAACATAGCTACGGATGCTCAGGAAGCTTTGTTATTTGTAGGTACTGGGTTAGATACTAAAAGTATAAAAGTTACAATTAAAAATCAAAGTGGTTCAACTACAACTACACTTTATAATAATGCTGTTCCGTATTATCTGAATCTGGGAGATCTTGATGCAGCTCAATCAACACATATCATTACTAAAATCAATGCAAATGGCAGTTATAGTCTTATACCGGGAAATTATACATTGAGCGTGACAGTAACTCCTGGAACAGCTTATGAGTCTGGTGATTTTGGTGGATCAGGTTCATCAACACCTGTTTCAACAAGTACTGCTGCAAATCCTGAAATATTTTCTGGTACGAGAATAGCTGTTATTTATCCAAAATTCTTGTCAACTATCTGGGCAGAGTCATTTGCATCTGACCCAACTGCAGCTAAGTCTCAAGCAGTTAATGATTTAGTTAATACATTACAATCATATGGATATACTGTAGATACAAGCCAGATAAAAAGTGAGGCGATCTACACAGGAGATGTACCAAATTCCATACCTATACGATTGGAATTATGGAAACAATAAGGGATGGTAAAATGGACGATAAAGGATATGCATTTACACCAATAGCACTTTTATTAATGATACCAGTAGTCATACTGGCTATTTCATACAGTGGTATAGTAAATGAAGTTAACCTCCTGTCTGCAATAGCTATAGGTGGAGATGTTACTGCCACTGTAGCATCTGATGTTGTAAAAGCTATACAACAGGATACGGCAGATGCAGGGAGAAGAGCTTCTTTTATGGCAGTTCAGTCAGTTATAAATAGTACTAATACATTACCGGGTAATCAACCATTTTTTAGTACTACTGGAAATACGAGTCAGTCATATATTAAAAGTACTACTGCAAGTATGCTAAATATAAATATAACTAATACTTGTAGAGATCTGGAAAGGCAGACTGGTAGGGTTATATACATAGATGGTAACTATGTTAACCCTAACAATAATGATTCTGCCCCTATATTTGATCAGAGTGATTTAAGTATTTCGCAAGATGATCCATATGGATTTACTATCCGCGTACCAAGTATAGCTATAACAGTTTTACAAAATTCATCATCAGTAGGTCAAAGCGTGACATTTAATACGCCTGCTCAAAATGCTTATGTTTCTATTGAAGGTCTGGAAGATCCATATATATGGGTAAATACCAAAGAAAGGACCAGTTCTGTTATTTATAAATATCCTTACTACGGCACATATATGGGTAATTTGGAATATCACTTAGCTGATAATGCATCAGCAAGCAGACTGAATTCTCTATATGCTTGTTTAGTAGGGGCCAATACAGCTATGGGATATCGTCCTTATTATATCCCAGATACGCATGGATTGACATTTTTTGACAGATTGGAAAATAGGACAATTTCAACGTCTTCTGGCCCTAACAGTGCTAAAATGAGCACATTTATACTTGGGGATCCATTACAGGAAGATCATAATAACAATCCAACTTCTATGTTAGATCATGAATATTTTGCAGGTGTAACTGGTTATACTATAACAACATATCATGGTTCGGCTACTAGTATTGTTATGGGGCCTGATGGTAAGAATTTCCTTATTTCCACTGCTTATCGAGGATATCTTAATCTTTCTACTAGTTATAGTTATTAGGTGAAAAAAATGAGCTTAGACAGTAAGGGACAGGCAAGTGCTGAATTGATACTTGCAACAGTGGTATTTATGGTAATTGCGTTAAGTTTATTTCAATTAGCAAGCTCTGGAATGGATAAAACAGATAGTGGAAACCTTGGTCAAGTTAGAATGATTGGTGAATCCGTAGCTGAAACTATAAACACCGTTTATATAAATGGTCCAGGATATTCTGCCAATATAACTCTTCCAAGTTCTCCAGCTAATTATACAGTTAATGTGAACAGTAATGGAAATTTGAGTGTGCTTTATCATACTAATAATATAACCATTAAACTGATACCAACTAAAATCACAAGCAGTGGTGCTATGACCAGTGGTACAACACATCAAGTAACTAACAATAATGGAACTATAAAATTTACATAATATCAAAATAAAAATTTAGTCAAATATTAATCGGTGATTTCTATGGATCTAGAACCAGGATGGGAAAAAAAAGCTTTAATTGTGTTAGGCATTATTTTTGTTATTATTGCAGTTTATGCATTTAACCCTTTTCACAGTAATTCTGATGTAAAGTATCAAAATGGAACCTCAGACAATGGAGTTGTAACACCTACAGCTCCTGTTGCGACTGGTAATTCTACAGCTAACAATACGACAACTAATAACACAACAAATAACGGCACATTTCAGATATCTGCCGATGTGGCTAAGAATATAGCTTCTGGAGCTTATCCAGGTTATACTGCAGGACAGCCAACTCAAGGAAATGTTACCATAAATAATACTTTATATTCTGTATGGATAGTTCCTGTTACTCAGGCCTCTATAACAAAGAAGGTATATGTTGATTTATCTACAGGAACAGTAGTTGGAAGTGTATAACTTTAAAACTTTTAAAAAATGGGACGTATAAATTCCAATTATTTTTCCTTTTTTATTAAAACTTTTACAATTGCTTAAAATACATTTTATTATTCTAACTACTTCTAAAAATGAATCTCTGGAATTAATTCACTTACTACTATATTTAGTACAGAATTAAATAATTAAAAACTTTTATAAGTGTATATTGATAAAATATGATAAATTATTATTTAGAGATTTTCTTCTCAAATATTTGTTCTCACTTAAATAATGATAATGTAGCAAAAAAGATATATGTTGATTTATCAAATGAATAATAGTTGTAAAGTGAAAACTTAGTAATACAGAGATTGAATAGTCGTGGGACATAATCATGGAAACTATCGCAGTCATATTAATGGTTATATTATTTTTAGTACTAATGGTATTTGTTTTTTCTACCGCTCTTTTGACGCCAATTATAGGCAAGAAAAATCTTATATTTGTGGTATTAATGGGTTTTATAGTTGGTATCATTGGCGGGGCATTTTTTATATCTCCAATTATGGACGATATTCCAAATATTGCTTCAGCATTTTATCAGAGTACATCTACGGATTTGGATACTATATATCTTGACATTCCAGACAGCGTAGATGTTAATCAGTTTATAAATACCACAAAAAATATAGACGGCGTTAAAAATGTTACTGTAACAGGGATAACGATTAAAACGTCCGATTTTTCTGATTATTGGAAAAGTACACTTGAAAACCGTATACCTGTTTCAAATACAAATATAACATCTGTTCAGATTCAGGGAAACAATACTTTAAATATTCAGATTCAAAATGGAAGCGATCCTAAAACTACAATTAAAAGTTTAGATGACTGGCTGATGTTAATAGCAGGAATAAGTTCATCATACAGTGCTGTACATGTAACTGTCCAAACTGATCCTTCTAAAACAGATCAAATTAGAAATCAGCTGTCACAAACTGTGGTGATATCAAGTATAGGAGGCCCTACACAGGATAAAATCAATTCTTTAAAGGCAATACTTCCAAATCAATCTAATATAATCATTTTATGCGGATTTATTGGAATGTTAGTTGGTTTAGCTGGTGTATTTATAGATAGTATACTTAGTGTTTTTGATAATATCAAGGGAAGAGTAGTTAAAAAATAAGAGGCGTAAAAATGAAAGCAGCAGTTCTTTTTTCAGGAGGTAAAGATAGTACAATGGCAGCATACAGTGCCATAAAAGATGGACATGAATTAAAGTATCTTGTCTCAGTATTTTCTGATAATCCTGCATCGTACATGTTTCATGTCGCAAATATACATATTACAGAACTTTCAGCTGAAGCAATGGGAATTCCTCTCATCAAAAAAGTTACAAAGGGCATTAAAGAAGAAGAATTAGAAGATCTTAAAAATATTTTAATAGAATTGAAAGATAAGGGAATAGAAGCTATTTATTCAGGTGCTCTTTTTTCGATATATCAAAAATCAAGAATAGATGCGCTCTGTGATGAATTAGGGCTTGAATCATGTGCTCCCCTATGGCACAGAGATCCTGTAGAGTATATGGAAGAGATTATTGACCTGGGATTTGAGGTTATAATAACAAGTGTAGCTGCTGAAGGTCTTGATGAGTCATGGCTTGGTAGAAAAGTTGATATGGATTCTCTTCTTGAAATTATTGAACTAAATAAAAAATATAAAATTCACATCGGTTTTGAAGGCGGTGAAGCTGAAACCCTTGTTTTAGATGGTCCCATCTTTAATAAAAGAATTAAAGTGAGGGAATCTGAGAACATTTGGGAAGGGGACAGCGGTTATTTTTTAATTAAAGAAGCAGAGTTAGAGGATAAATAAATTAATGAGTTTCATTTTTTTTAATTAATTAATTTTAAATTTAAAAATAGTTATTCTAATTTTATTTTTATTCTCCGCAGCTCAAAATCGAAGCATGCAAATCTGAAAGATTTGCTGTATCAAATCTCTGATTTGATAACATTCAAAAATTTACAATTTTTGATGCGTCAAAATCAAAGATTTTGACAGATTTTGAGCGAGGCCGTCGAAAATCAGAGATTTTCGGGCCGGCAAAATCGAAGATTTTGCAGGATTTTTTTGATCAATCCTTTTTTTTTTAAAAAAAGGTTGAAAGGCAGCGGTTATTTTTTAATTAAAGAAGCTGAATTAGAAGAAAAGTGAATTTTGCATTTTAGGATGCAAACAATCCATTTTTTATATTTAACTAGATTTTTTCAGACGTTGATTTGACATATGTCTTATTTATATCTTGTAATATATGAAAAAACTCTATTTTATTATAATTACTGAAAAATAAATTTTAATTGCATTTATTTTATTCTTTTTTGTTATATTAATTCATAAACTACTAAATATTGTTTTAATGATCTATTTTCAGACATTATTTGATTTCAGGAGCGATCCAGTCTATGAATCTTTGGGTATCATCAGTCTCAATTTCAACATCAATTTCTCCCAGTGGAGATAGATCATCATCTACAAAATTTGGAACTCCAACAAAAGCTGCCTGTTTACTTAATTTGAAATGAATTTTATTTGCACGAATTCCTTTTAACATCATTTTCCTTGCAGCACCTCTGATTTTCCTTTCCCTCATTTCTTTACGTAAATTTGTGATGGATTCTTTTTCACCAGATACAAGGACATAATTTTCGCCTATTTCAATATCATCATAATCAAACATGTTTTTTAAAGTTTTGGTGACTTTGTCAATATCTTCGGTAGGATTCAATTCAGTCTTAGCATATATCTTACAGTTCATCTTTACAAAACTCCCGTTGCCTGAGATTAATTTTTAGGCTTTTTAGTCTTAACTTCATTTTTTAGTATGCTTCGTATTGAATTTTTAAACTTCCAGACCGGCCCTTCATTTACTATCATATAATCTGATGTGGCTATAACATTACCTATTCCAAATTTAAGTTCTCTATCATCTCTTTTTTTGAATTCATTTACATTACTGGAATCGTCTTCTCGTTTTCTTCTTTTTAACCTCATAAAACGTGTTTTAGGGCTGGAATGAATTGCAATAACTTTAAATGTTTTAAAATTTTTCTTAAATATTTTTACTTCATATGGGCTTCTCAAGCCCTCAATTATAAATTTTAGTTCCTTTTCTGTAGTTTCTTTATTTGAACGTTCTTTAATTAATTCAACACATCTTTCTGCAACTACATAATCTCCATACTCTTCACGTAATTTAACTGCAGTTTCCCCAATTTCGGCATTTCTTTTTATTGCTTCATCTCTTATAACATCGCCCATCCGTATTACATTGATATCCATATTTTTAGCAACTCTTGCTACGATGCTTTTGCCTGATCCTGGTAGTCCTGTTACTCCTATTACCTGCATATTTTCACTCTTTTTAAGATTTCAGTGATAAGTCCATTGTTTTCAAATTCATTGTTATTCAAACTCATTAATGGAATTAAGCATAATCCTCAATGATTCTTTAAGGTTATTGATATTGTTAAAATTATCCATCAGTTTTTTTAGTTCATCCGGATCCTTATCTTTAAGTTTATTTACTTTACGGGTAAGACACGGCATTGTCCTTGTAATATTGTCGACTATGGTTAATGAAGCGGTTTTAGCTGTACGTGATAACGGATTTAGGTCTATAGCTATTACAAATTTACCTTCTTTTACCAGTGCCTCTGTTCTGTCACCGTCTTCCAGTGGAACCAGAATTACATCCGCATTA
>JAEYQZ010000011.1 GCA_023409695.1 Methanobacteriota archaeon
AAATGGCTCTCCACTCATTTCATCCTCTAAAAGATGTTCCATTTCGTGTGAAACACCATATGCATTTGAACCCTTAAATTTGAAGGGCCCTTCAACTTTTTTTAGGCTGATTTTTTTAGTCATTGGACTAAGTGAAGCTTTTATTGCATATTCAGCATCAATTGTTGTTTTATATGGCCTTTTTACAATTTCTCTTTCCTTTTTATTTCCACATTTTTCAAGCCTGTAAATGATCCCTTCCTGATTTAAAATTACAGGGTTTAAGAATAAAAATACATTTTCCAATGTATAACCTACCATTTTTTCCTCATCAAATCGGGTAATTTTTTCTTTTATGGCCATTACATTGGTAGATTTTACTTTAAGACTCCAATCCCCACCAAATTTAATTGAAAAAAGTAACGGTAAAAATACATCCTGGGGAATTTTAAGCTTTTCAATTACTTCTTTTTCCATTAAATTAAATGATAATTGTTTTTTAAAGTCTTCTATTTCTTTTATCTAAACACTCTCCATTTAATTTGTTTTGCCGAATTAAATTTAATTTGAATTGAATTAAACTTTATAAATTTTATTTAGAGAATTTCTATTAATCTCATTTCGATATAAGTATGATTATTTCTGAACGATTTCTAATTAATGATTTCAGACGTTTATATTAAAAAATACAGTCTTTAAACCTGTTTTAATATTATTTTATATCACATCCCCATTTTAAGGGCCGTCAAAAAATCTATGATTTTTTGGGCCGCAGAACATAGTTCTGCATGTTTTTAGAAATCTCTTTAACTTAATGAACTTAAACCTGCATTTACGGTATTAATGCATTAGATGTCATGTTATATTTATTTACTAAATAATAAATCATACAGAAACTTAAACCGCAAAAATCATTTTAAAACCCAATAAATGAATTATAGACGTTTTATTTATATATAGAGATAGTTATAACTTTTATTATATGTCCTGTGCTGATAATTTTTTTATTTTGAAAATTAAAGTTATTATTAAACGTTATATTAAATATATTTCCATGATTATTTGAATTGATCATTAGATTAATAAAAATAGATTTAAGTATTTACATATACAGTTTAGATAATTATATAATATACATTATAGTTTTATTTTGCATTTTATTTAAACAATATCCAATATTTTACAGAAAGCTTTTTATTATATAATTCACATATAAACAACGTACGTTAATAAAAAAATTAGCGTTAAAAACATGTAGAGGTGCAATTGTTTGAAAACAAAAATAGGGGCCATCCTGCTCATAATTTTAGCGACATTAAGCTTTTCTGAAACAATGGCAGCTCAATATGTTGCAGAGGATCATTCACGCAGAAAGACACACGGACCACTAGGGAATAATGCTGCAATAAACTACTTAAAAAGACATAATAAATCCATAAATCATCAGTACAATTATTTTCCGATGCATTTAAAAGATTATAAATAAAGAATGTGAGAGAACATCCCCAAACCTATTTTTTTTAAACTTTTAGTTAGTTCATTATTTAAATAATAGAACCTATAAAATTCATATATTGGTTTAGTTATAAATGAACTAAAAGTGAATTTTGGCTCTGTAGAATAAACATTGAAAGAATTAGACAATATTGTGTAGCTTAAGTATGATGTTTAAATATATATTACACGAAATTTAAGAATAATTTAATAAATATGATGCTTTCTACAAAGCCAAGAATTAAATAATCATTGAAATTGATTTTTTACTGTAAATTAGAGGATGACAGAATGCCAGTTATAACATTTGAGTATGATGATCTTTATAAAATTTTAGGAAAGGAAATCCCCAGGGATGAATTAATAGATCTTCTACCTATGATTTCAAGCGATATAGAAGATTATGATGATAATGAGGTCAAAGTGGAGTTTTTCCCAAATCGTCCAGACCATTTAAGTGTTGAAGGGGTTGCTAGGACCCTTAAAGGCTTCTTAGGCATGAAAAAAGGGCTGCCAGAATATGAGATAGAACCTTCTGGAATAAATGTTGAAGTTGATCCGGATTTAGGCAATATCAGGCCATATATTGCTTTTGGAATTGTGGAAGGAGTAGACTTAAGTGGAAATAAATTAAAACAGATCATGGAATTTCAGGAAGACCTTCACTGGGTTATAGGAAGAGATAGAAAAAAAGTTGCAATTGGAATTCATAATTTAGATGTTATAAAGCCTCCATTTTTCTATGAAGCAGCAGATCCCGATAAAGATTCATTTGTACCCCTTGAATGTATGCAAGAAATGACTCTAAATGAAATACTCTATGAGCATGAAAAGGGAAAGAAATATGCCCATCTGCTTGAAAAATTCGATAAATATCCCCTTATAATAGATTCTAATGGTGATGTACTTTCAATGCCACCTATAATCAATGGGGAACTCACAAAACTCACAGAAGATACCAAAAATATCCTTGTTGATGTTACTGGAACTGATGAAAAAGCTGTAAATTATGCCCTTAACATTATCATGACTTCCTTTGCTGAAGTAGGGGGCAAATTAAAATCCATGAATGTAATTTATAAGGACAGACAGGTTCAAACTCCAGATTTAACTCCTAAGAAAAAAGAAGTAAGTGTTAGTAATGCCGCTGGAAAAATTGGTATAGACCTCACTGCAGAAGAAGTTGTAGATTTCCTTGGAAAAGTAAGGATAGGGGCCGAAATCAAAAGTGAAGATATAGTTGAAGCAGTAATTCCAGCTTATAGAATAGATATTTTACATGAAGTTGATATTATTGAAAATATTGCTATAGGATACTGCTTTAAAAAAATAGGTTCTGAACTACCGGAAATTGCAACCATAGCCGAGGAAGATAAAGATGAAACTTTTGACAATGTGTTAAGGGAAATTTTAATTGGAATGGGCTTTATTGAAACAATGAGCCTTATGCTTACCAGTGAAAAAGTGCACTATAAAAATATGAGGCTTCCTGAGGATGAAAGTGTAACAGTAGCTCAACCAATATCAACAGACAGGACCATGTTAAGAAAGAACATTTTACAGGGCCTAATGGAATTTTTAGAAGATAACAAACATGAAGAACTTCCACAAAAGATTTTTGAAGTTGGAACTGTTGTATTTTTAGATGAATCCTGTGAAACATGCACTCAAGATTATAAAAAGTTAGCAGGAGCAATAACTCATTCTACTGCAAACTTTACAGAAATTAAATCCACAGTAGCAGCATTATTTGTAAACCTTGGACTTGAAATGGATATTGAATCTTATGTACATCCTTCTTTTATTAAAGGAAGATGTGCAAAGGTTAAGGGAATTACTAAATGGAAATCTGAGGAGCTGGAGGTTACTGGTTACTTTGGAGAAGTTCATCCGGAAGTTATAACCAACTTCAGCCTTGAATATCCAGTCATTGCATTTGAAATAATGTTTAAAAATTCTGAATTGCTTTAAATATTAAATTTTAAACAACTTCATTATTTATTTAATTCCTTAGAGCAGTATCTGCCACCATTTTTTTATTTTTATTTTTACTAAATCCCAATTTATCAGTGCCTTAAACCAGTATATATTAATTTTAAAAACATGCTACTATTTCTTTTTAGTTTTATTTTTAATTAAATCATAATTTCATACCAAACAGTAATCTTTTTATACTCTTATGTGTTAATTTATTAATAGCATATTTGGAGGCAAATAAGATGACATTTGCTAAATGGGTAAAAATTATTTTGAAAAATCCTGTAATCAAAGATAAAAGAGAAATTGATGAACTTATTTTCACTGTTGGGGAATCTTTCGATAAAAATCTTGGTAAAATAAATCAGATCCACATAAATGGACACCAGATAATTATATCCTGTGATTCGGCAGAAAAAAATGAGACAATATCTGTAGGTATACCTCTAAATTCCAATGTTTTGAAATATTATTATTGTAAAAATCCCATGAAAATTTCCTGAAAGTTTATAATTTTGATTAATAGTTATATACCCATAATTTATTTTTTATTTTAACTACAATATATCCAAATATAGTTTAAATATGGTTTAAAAACTTTAATTTAAGAATAAACAGTTGAATCTATTCTCCCATAACGGTGATTACAAATTTCCTATTTCTAGGACCATCCAGTTCAACGAAAAAAATACTTTGCCATGTACCTAGGCTCAAATAACCATTTTCCACAGGAATGGTTTCACTGCTTCCAATAAAAAATGATCTTATATGCGAATCTGCATTGTTATCTATTTTATCATGTAAATAGTTATTATTTTCTGGAATTAAAGACTCAAGGGCATTTTGAAAATCTTTCACGAGTCTTGATTCATTTTCATTTATGACTATTCCCGCGGTTGAATGCTTGGCAAATACATTGATCAGGCCATCTTTTATTTTACTTTTAGTTAGAATATCATTAATATCCTGTGTCATGTCTATAATTTCAACCCTCTTGTTTGATCCTTTATTCAATACGAATTTTTTTATCTCCATATGCTCACCTTTAGTTGATATATAGATATTCCAAATTAAAATATTAAGATTATAATTTCTAAAAATTCATAAAAAATTACGCTGAAAATTTTATGTACATGCTTAGTCATTCCATTAATTTATTGAAGTTGTTCTGTTGTCCCAGTATAATAGAAAACTTTAAATAGTTAAAATTTTACATTAAAAGTGTACATTTCATCGATTTTTGGACATGTATCCGTAAAAAACAATAATACTACATATTACTGCTTATTTACGCCCCATAAATTATGTAAATAAATATTAATAATTACGCCATCATTTAAGCGCGCAGATAATGAATTAAAAAATTCACAAGGTTTTTATATAATTATATATTTTCTTTAATTTCACAATCACGATGTGATAAAAGAGGGATTTTATGAGTTACAGAAGAGTTTCGAAAATGTTAGAATCGGCGGGTATATCTGTCGGAGATAATATTAAAATAACTAAACCCGCTATTTATGAGGGAATAATCTTAGAGACGTCTAAATATGTTGATGAAGATCATATAGTTTTAAAAATTAAAAACGGTTACGATATTTGTGTAAACATAACAGATGCCATCGTTGAACTTGTAGAGGAGAATGAAAAATCCAAAATTGAATTATCAATGTTAAATATCCCAAAAGACGGCCATACACATGATATATCAATAATATCAACTGGAGGAACTATAGCATCAGTTATTGATTATAAAACAGGTGCAGCCCATCCAACTTTTACAGCTGATGACCTAATACAAGCTAATCCCGAGCTTCTTGAGCATGCAAATATCAAAGGAAGGGCAGTTTTAAACATCTTAAGCGGGGACATGAAGCCTGAGTACTGGGTTAAATCAGCAAGGTCTATAACTGATGAGATTAATGATGGTGCTTATGGTGTTGTTGTTGCGCATGGGACAGACACCATGCATTACACATCTGCTGCATTGAGCTTTATGTTGGATACTCCTGTGCCGGTGGTGCTTACTGGTGCGCAGCGGAGTTCAGATAGGCCTTCTTCTGATGCTCCTTTAAATCTTTTAAATTCTGTAACTGCTGCTAAATCGGACATAGCTGAAATCATGGTCTGCATGCATGCGACTGAAAATGACACATACTGCAATTTACACCGCGGTACAAAGGTAAGAAAAATGCACACTACCAGAAAGGACACTTTTAGGAGTATAAACACATCCCCACTTGCACAGGTTCAAAATGGAAGAATTGAAATTTTAGATAAAAAACTAAAATATAAAAAAAGGAGCAGCAATGAAGTTGAACTTCATGATACTGTAGAATCTAATGTTGCATTTATTAAGAGTTACCCTGGAATTTCAGGAGAATTGATTGATTATCATGTGGATAAAGGATACAAGGGAATTGTTCTGGAAGGTACTGGTTTAGGGCATTGTCCAGAAGAGATTATTCCATCCATAAAGAGAGCAAGGGACAGCGGAATCCCTGTAATTATGACATCCCAGTGTATTTATGGAAAAGTCAACATGAATGTTTACAGTACTGGAAGAAAACTCATAACCTCAGGTGTAATCTCGGCAGGAGATATGTTACCTGAAACAGCATATGTTAAACTCTGCTGGGCGTTAGGACAAACTGACGAAATCAAAGAAGTTGAAAAAACAATGCAAACCAACATATCCGGAGAAATCGAAAATAAAAGCTCCATAAAATACTTTTTATAAGCCACTGCTAAAAAAACCTAAATTTAGATATAAATCGGATTATCTGCTCACAACACAGGATCTTATACCTCTAAAATAAAAACGATAATACTATTCATAAATCCTTTTAATTTTACTGAAGTTGATGTGTACTGCTCCAAACATGTAAAAAAACATTATTTATAATTAAATCAATTTATTAGTAACCGGATTAAATGTAAGGCTCATTTAAAAAATAATTTTGTAATGACAATTAAAATTTTTTGATTTTGAAGGCATAGATCTTGTGAAAATGTGTTGTGATTGGAGTTATAATTAAGATCTATGCCTAAATGTTGTATAGTACTCGGTTTTAACAATGTAAGAGATGATTTCCTTTTTTAGAATCCATTTGGATAAAGTTAGAATATAGGGAGAGACAACCTTATCCAAATAGATTAGATCAATTACATCTTGACTTACCGTAAAGTATAATGTAAACTTTTAACTATTTAAAGATTTCTATTGAATATACAGAATTATCATTTAGCCGCGAATATATTCCAGTTCAGAATTGCATATAAGAATTAATTAAACTTTTTTTGCTAAATGCTAATTAAATACTAGCTTTATTTCCAGAAAAGATGGAATCAGTTTTATCAAAGTTACACATATCATCATTTATAAATTAATAAGGCTCAAATAATCATATTATACTATATTAGAAAACCAGATCAAAATTTAGGGATGTTTAGAAATGGAATTTAATTTAATTGCCGGCATATTTCCATTTAAATGTTTTAAATTTGATAAAAATAAATAATGCATAATTAAAAATTAACAACATGTGACAAAGTTTATAGTAACATTTTGAGATTTAAGATATTCAACACACTCCTCAAGAGAAGATCCCTTAAACACAATATCCTCGTCTCGGGCTTGATCCATGGATTTATCTTCATCCAGAATACTGCTAAGTTTTAGCACAATAAAATCCCCAGAGACGTCATGAATAATTTTAATGGATTCTAACTTTTTTTCATCAGTTGGAACCCAGTCAAATGGATCAAATCTATCTGGAAACCGCCTTGATTTTCTTAATCTAATTATTTTTCCTTTTAAATTTTCTAGACTCATAAAATCACCACTGTTTTAACTTGTTTTCATAAAATAAATATTTACCTTATTTTCACTTTCGGATTTAGTAAAACTATCTAAATCTAAAAAGAGTTTAATTATGACAGTAAAAATTAAATAGACATTGATAACATGCATCAAAATTAATTAAATAGAATATTTGTAATTCTAATGTTTAAATTAAAATTAACTTATTCATCATTAAATAGTTATAATCTCTTGATATGCTTAAAGTTATATTTCAAATGGTTCAATACAGGATCAAGCTACAGAACGAAAGGGAACATAAAAAAAATATTGAATTAAAAACTAAATAAAGAATAATACCATATCATTTGAATCTAAAAATACATGATTTAGATCCATCTGCTATAGTTGTCATCTGATTTACAGTTCCTTCAAATTCTATCCATTTAAAGCTTGATTCCATTATTGCATAACAGTTAAGGCAAAAAACATGTTTCTTTTTAGCCTCCTCTTTCCACGGGCAGTTTAAAAATTCTATGTAGTATCCCTGATCGTTAAACAGGAGTTCATTTTGTATACCAAAGCCGTTGAATAAATCAGATACCCATGTAAGGTAATAATTGAATAGAACTTCAGGTTCCTCATTTAACTCATCAGTCATTTCTTCATCAAAATTAGGTTTAAATTCTTCTTTTAACCGTTTTTCAAGTATATTTAAGAGCATATTCTTAAGTTCGTCTTGGGAAGCTTCGGCATATTGAGGTAAAGCTGTTAAAACGAAGTCGTAATAGTCAGCCAGTATTTTTCTTTTGATGTTTTCACTATTTCTCTTTTCGGATTCATGTTTATAAAGGGCCATTTCAATGTGGGCCTTCATTTCACTTGTTCTAAATGGTTTTACCATATACCCATAAGGTTCTGTAATCCGCGCGCGTTTTAAGACTTCATCATCAGAATAGGCAGTTAAATATATAACTGGAATATCAAGATCATCGTGTATTTCTTGTGCAGCTTCTATACCATCCATATCTCCCTTTAATATTATATCCATTAATATCAAATCCGGCCTTAACTGCTTTGCACGTTTGATTGCATCGTCGCCCCTATCAATTGTATCTACCACTTCATATCCCAGATCTATTAATTTCTGTTCAACAGCCATGGCCATAATAACTTCATCTTCAACTATCATAATTTTTTTACCAGACATTGAATGCCTCCTTAGATCTCTAATTCTTTAAATGTAATCTTAAATTCAGTTCCTTCTAACGTATTCATCTCTATAAATCCATCTATCTGTTTTGTAATCCTATTAACAAGTTCTAATCCCAATGTTCCTGTTTTTTTATAGTCTAAATCTTTTGGAAATCCTATTCCATTATCTTTAACGATTAATTCAAATTCATCACCTATTCTATTGAACATTACAGCAATGGTAGGTGTTTTATTTACAGACTCTTGAATTACAGAAGATGAGATTAAAGATTTACTACCTTCCAACCTGCAACTTTCAGTTGTCGAACTGGCGGTTGCAGGGAATGCATATTTCAAGCTGTTTGTTAGTAATTCGTTTAATATCAAACCTAATGGAATTGCAGTATCTATATCTAACATGATATTTTCAACGTCAGTAATCAAGTTAATCTGTCCAGAGGCAGTTACATATGTACTAACTAAATCCGTTGCCAGGGTACAAATGTAATCTCCAAAATCAATACTTTTAAGATCTGCGGATTGATAAAATCTTTCATGTATAAGGGCCATTGAATTTGCTCGATTTTGACTTTCCCTGAAAAAATTAAAATCAGTTTTATCATTGATATAGTGGGACTGAAGCTCAAGAAGATTTGATATCATAATAAGATTATTTTTAACCCTGTGATGAATTTCTTTTAAAAGCATCTCTTTTTCTCTTAGGGCTTTTTGTAATTCTTTTTTACTTTTTTTAAGTTCAGTTAACTCATCACGTTCTGTAAGGGCCCTTCTAACTGCAGGCACTAATTTTGTAAGGTTATTTTTAAAGACATAATCTGTAGCGCCCTTTTTCAACATGTCCACTGCAAATTCATCCCCTATTTTTCCACTTACAAAAATAAATGGAACTTCCGGAGCTATTTTTTTAGCAATCTCTAAAGCTGAAACACCATCAAATTTAGGAAGAGAATGATCGGCCAATACCACATCTGGTTTAAATATATTAAGCCCCTCAATGAAATCTTCCTCTATTTCTACCTGTTTAGAGGTGAATTTTATACCTTCACGGCGCAATTCATATTCTATTAACTCAACATCATACTGAACATCTTCCAGTATAATGATCTTAAGTTCTTCTTTCATTCTCAATCTCCCACTTAAAACCTTTTTTTATAGTTTAATTCCTTAAATTTTATGCTAAACATTGTTCCTTTTGTTCTTTCTAATTTTATTGACCCATCTAATTGTTTTATAAGCATATTGACCAGTTGCAGCCCTAATGTCTCCATATCTTCAAAATTAATGTCTTCTGAAAGACCAACACCATTATCAGCAATAATAAGTTCAAAACATCCATCATGCAGGTGAAGACTTATGAATACTTCCCCTGACTTATTATCCGGAAATGCATATTTCAAACTATTAGAAACCAGTTCGTTTATTATTAATCCGCATGGAATTGCAGTTTCAATGTTTAAGAAAACTTCTTCTGCATCGATAATAGGTTTAATATTGTTTTTTACACCATAAGAGTAAAATAAATCTTGAACCAGATTTTTTATGTAATTAGAGAAATCTATACTTGCCAGATCAGCGGATTGATAAAGCATATCATGAATCATAGCCATTGATTTAACCCTATTTTTACTTCCATGTAAAACATTAACCGTTTCTTTGTGATCAACGTAATTTCCCTGTAGATCGAGTAAACTTGAAATTATCTGCAGATTATTTTTAACCCGGTGATGTATCTCTTTTAAAAAGAGCTCTTTCTCCTCAAGCGAAGCTTTAATATCTTTCTCTATTTTTTTACGCCGGCTTATATCACGAAAAACAACTTGAACAGCATTTTCACCATTATAAGTAAATCCAGTTGCTAAGACTTCAACATCAATTGATGATCCGTCTGCACGTAAGAATTTTTCTTCAATTGGAGGAACAGCTTTGTTTTCTACCATATTTTTTATACGTTCTATCACTGTTTTCCTATAATCTGGATGTACAAAATTAATCAAAGATGTATTTATAAATTTTTCTGGGCTTTTTATCCCTAAAAGGTCTATTGCAGTGCTATTTGCTGAAATAAGTTTGCCTTCACTATGAATCACAACCGCATCAAAACAGTTCTCCAATAATTTACGGTAGCGGTTTTCACTTTCTTTTAATGACTCTTCAGTTTTTTTACGTTCTGTAATATCTAAAAAAGAAACCACACGGTTTTTAGTATTGGGAATTAATGCAACAGTCATATAGACCTCTTTAATGTCACCTTGTTTATTAATCAATTTAGTTTCATAATTTTGAGGGACTGAATCAGGGTTAATTTTTCTTAAACTATGGTAATTCCTCACCATTTCTAAGTCTTCTTCAGCTATAAGATCTATCCAACTTTTTTTACATTCCATCTCTTCTTTTAAATACCCTGAAAGCTTTTCAAATTCACTATTTGCAAGGGAAACAATAGTATCTTCTCCAAATATTAATGTTGCAGTTCCAGTATTTTCAAAAATAGTTCGGTAATGCAATTCTGACTTTTTAAGATCTGTTTCTGCTTTCTTACGCTTTGTAATATCTGTTATGAACCCCTCTAATGCAATTAAATCTCCTTCTGGAGAAAATATACCTTTTCCCTGCTCCCAAACATGCTTTATTTTTGAATTTGCCGTAATCATTTTATAAATAACTTTAAAATGTTCGTTTTCTTTTAAAGCTTTTTGAATGATATCCCAAACTATTTGCCTATCTTCAGGATGTATTAAACCTATATATGAAACATTTTTATTCATAATGAGGTCTTCTGGTTGATACCCTGTTAGTTCTAAACAGCCATCACTTACAAATTCCATTGTCCAGTTGATATCATTCCTGCATCTGTAGACTACCCCTGGCAAATTACTTATTAAAGTTTCAAAGGTACGTTCATTCTCTTTTAAAGCTCTTTCTGTTAATTTAAGAGTATCAATCTCTTTTTTTGCATATTTATATAAATTCTTGTTTTCTTCTAAAGTCCTTGCCTGATGAATAAATATAAGAAATACAATAATTACTGCCACTAATTCCATATATATCAAATTTGGAGAAGTTAAGTTATAATTAGCCCATATAATTAAGAAAAATGCGACCAATATAGCGCATAACCACAAATAAGATGAAAAATTTGAATTTATTATCCATAATTTAGATTTATTCTTCTTATTATCATCTAGATAAGATTTAGCCGTTTCTGGATTTGCATCTTCATCTGAATTAGTGATAAGATATAAACTAAAAATAAATTCAAATAATCCTCTTTTTTTAGGCATAAAAAATCTTTATATTCACATTATTTTATATTTAAATGAGTTAAATGTGCATTATGTCACGAAATTCTCAAAGAAAAACTGTAAAGTTTAAAATATAATTTATTCATTAGATAAATCTTATTTCAAAAAGTAAATTATATAATCAGCATATTTAATAGAATATTTTTCAATAAAACTATTATTTAAGATAATATACTGATATCTGCTCAAAAATAGTAGCGTTCTAAATAATAGTAGTTATCAGAATTTATATTGTATTAAATGTTCTATATCAAGATTTAATCTGTTTAAAAATAATTTGATTTTTTATTCTTTCTTAAAATATATAATCAAAAGATATTATTCAATTTAATTGATGTTAAATTAATTAAATATATTTTTTTATTATTTCATTTTTACAATATACGGAGGTAATTGGGGTCGAAGTTTGGCATTATCTTTTATAGTATCAAAATTAATATTTGAAATGCGAGAAATTGATATTAGAAAATGGATCCCCTTCACACACTAATATCAATTTCCATATCTCACATAAAACTCCAGATTTCACAGCTGCTATCCTAACATACTTCATTCTATGCGTTATCCAGTTATAATCAGAGTATCATACTAGATTTGCTAATTTAATATATCATCAAGATATATATTGAATAAGTTAAATTACATTTAATTTGTAAAATCAAGGAATAATCTTGTTAGGATATGTATACATGAAATATATGGAGAAGCTGCTTTGGTGGTTAATAACTGGTAAAAGGGGAGGTATAAACCGTGCCAGGATTATTAAAGCACTTAATGATAGACCTTATAACGCTCATCAGCTTGCAAAGGAACTCGATTTAGATTATAAAACAGTGAGACATCACATTAAAATTTTAGAAGAAAATAAAGTAATTAAATCCACTGGAGATTCCTACAGTAAATTATATTTCCTAACAGAAGAAGTAGAACAAAACTATGATATCTTTCAAGAAATCTGGGAGAAAATAATAGAAAAGTAAAATTATAGAACTTGAGGGTAAATAATGATAGAATTGACCTTTTTAAATCAAATAATAGTTTATATAGCTATTGTAGTGGGAATTGTAAATGTTTGCCTGCTTTCAGGGTTAGTTTACTTTTACAGGGAAAGTTACAAGCAGCTGGAGTCTAAATTTACCATAGGGCTCTTATATTTTTCAACCATTCTCCTAATTGAAAACGTCCTTGCAATCCTAGCTTTAGCCATGTTCTCAATTTTGGGCATAGAGATACATGAATTCAGCGGTACAGAAATTTATTCTACATTATTGCTGATTAATACAGCCCAATTGATAGCTTTAGCTGTTTTATTTAAGATAACATGGGATTAAGCGTAAAAAACGTTGAAAAGTTAGAAAAAAGCTTTACTGATTGTAAATTTATTATTTATATAAAAATTTACTAATTGTAATTAAAACCCTTGCTTACTATATAATAATTAACTCTTGCTTACATGGATTTAATGCTTTAATTTGAACCCACAACTAATTAATTTAAAGGAGAAAAACGATTTTATGATGGATCTTGCTGCTTATTTTGGTAATTTGGCAGTTAACCTTATTGGAACCCTTGGTTATCTTGGTGTTGCAATTGGAACTGCATTTTTTCCAAGTGAAATAATAATGCCTTTGGCAGGGGTTGCGGTTTCCCATGGAAAAATGACGCTCTGGGGAATAATAGCTGCAGCGATCATAGGAGATGTTTCAGGCGCTTTAATCATCTATTCTATAGCGTATATAGGCGGAAGACCTTTAATGGAAAAATACGGCAAATACATACTTATTGACCATGATAAACTTGAGCAGGCAGACGCATGGTTTGAAAAATATGGACCTGAAGCTGTACTCATCAGCAAACTTCTACCTATAATAGGAAGGGTCATATCTGTTCCAGCTGGAATTGCCAAAATGAGCCTTAAAAAATTTATTATTTACACTTTTATAGGTACAGTGCCATTTGCAGTTACTTTAGGGTATTTAGGAGTGCAGTTAGGTATTAAATGGCCTGTTATAAAAGAATATCTTGATACATGGGATATTGTAATAGTTACAGTTGTTTTTGTCGGTATCTTGAGTTATTTAATATATAAAAGACGTGTTAATACAAAATAATTGCTTATTTTTATCATTTAAAAGTGCAATTAAATATTAAGCTACTTTATGAAGAAAATATCTCAATACATCGAATATAATAGTTACAGTTGTTTTTATAGGTATATTGAGTTATTTAATATATAAAAAGCGCGTTAATACAAAATAAGTCATTAGATAAAAATAACAGATTATTTAGACCCCTGCGATAATTTTACTATTTAGTAACTTCATTTATCTAGCTCAGTTAAGTCTGTCAAAATTCTCCTGACTATCATATTACCAACTATATCGGTTAATGTTCGAGATACAGCAAGTAAATCTTGATCCAGTGGCCCAGTCATTCTCTCTTTAAATTGATTTAATTCACTATCAGTAACGGTTACTGTATACTCCCTAGTTTTCTTTTCCTCATTTATTTTATGTTTAAGCTCCATTTTTTATCCCTCCCACGTGAATATAGTCTATTTCAAATTAACCTCCATGAAATGACTTAAATTCTAAACAATCGATTTAGATCATGAAATATTGTAAAATATGGGTTAAAGACGCGTTTAAAAATAATTTCAATTATAGTTCACATATTGGAAAGCATATGGGCAAATAATAAAGTTTGGTCCTTTTTAAGCTTTAAAGCCCCATTACATATTTTTATTCTTAACTAATTTAATATCTTACTAATTATATAATAAGTAATAAAAGGTGGTATTTAATGACTGAAGAATTATTTCAGATGTTGAAAAATGATCATGATAACGTTAAAAATCTCCTAAAAGAAGCTTCAGATAAAGAAGACAGTTCTAAATTTAGAGAAATTAAGCATCAGCTGAATATACATATGGAAGGTGAAGAAGAATTCTTTTATCCAAAATTAAAGAGAATAGATGAATATGGTGTAAACCAAAGTTTTAAAGAACATGAAAGGGCCAGGAAAATTATTAAAGATATGGAAAAAATAGACTGGAAAGATAAAGAATGGATGAACAAACTAAGGGAGTTAAGAAAAACTGTAGAAACTCACGTTGAAAAGGAAGAAAACATAATATTTCCAGAAAGTGAAAAACTCAGTGCCCTTCAAAGAGAAGAAATAGCAGAAAATATAGAGGAAGAAAAGATGCGTAAAAGGTTAAAAAGCATTCCACATGAAAAATTAGTGCCTTTACCTGAAAATATTGATGTTCCAAGAACTATTCCTGCATCTCAGGTTAAAGTACCTTCCATGTATCTAAATGGTGATGTCGAATACGAAGATGATGAAGGAAATAAAGTCAATAAAGAAAATGCAACCCATGTAAGACTTACAGGTATTGATAGAAGATCTGATATTGTTGTAGGGCCAGTTAAACCTAAAGGAATGATCAGGCTAACTTTATATTTTAACAATGAAAATTCACCTGAAACCAAGGAAAAATCAACAAGCAGCAAAAGTAAAATATTTAATGAAGAATACAAGCCTATAAAAAAATAAAACTTTTAATATATTCCCTTTTTCTAAAATAAAGATTATTCAAATTATTTAAAGTAATGATATCCTGCTAATTATTCTCATTTTTCCCCTTTAAAATGTCTTATTCTCCTTAATCATATCTCCTATTTTAAAATAGATTTTTCATATTAAGACTTTAAAATGGCTGTTTTGAAGTTATAAGCATTGTTCAATGGATTGAGTTATATGTGGCTGTTAACGACATCAATTATTGATTTCTTAAAATAGTTTTAAAAAGGCTTCAAATCCTAAAAATAGCTATATGAATGTCTTTTTTTTGATTTTAAACCAAAAGATTTATATGTGATCCCCTATTATTATAGTTGTACTTTAATGTCCTAACTTAATATTTGGGGACGCGGAGGCGGTATAATTAAGCGAAGTAGTTTATTTAAGATTTTGGGATTTCTTGTAGTCCTTTTGATTGCAGGGATGCCAGCAGTATCAGCAGGCAGTGTTGGTGCAAAACATGTAGTTGTAACATCAAAATATGTAATGGCAACTGGAAAACACAGTTGCTCAACAGCAGGAGATTATAAATACCATACAAGAGTTTTCTACAACTACAACCCACAAAAGCATACATGGGGCACATTGAAATTCGAGCAAGGAAGATATTATGGTAGAAACCATGGTACAAGTCCAGAAGGACTTTGGTATGACAAAAAAACAGACATGGATTGGTGTTTAGTTCATGGAAAATCCCATGATCACCGTAATGTTTATTTAATTCCATATAATGGAAAAATTCATGGAAAGAAAGTAGTTAACGGATATTTTGTATAAATATTTCAAAACATTATTTAAAGACCTAATTAAACAAATTAGGCACTAAATTTTTATTTTTTGGAAAATTTTTTTAAGTATTTTAAAAACCTATTTTTGATTTTAAAATTAATTTTAACTAGATAAAAAAAATAAAAAATTAATCATGTGGTATAATTATAAAAATGAAACAGCAGGAAGATTATTTAAATTATCTGAAGGGTTATTGTCTTCATCAGTTCGTAAGTATTTATTTCCATTTACCTGGACAATATTAACTTTCTGACCTTCGTCCCAAATACCCTGATTACCATTAAGAATCGTTATAAATGTATAATTGCTTTCTAAAGCTGAAACTACTTCATCTCGAGACCATATTTCAGCATCACCCATTGCATTTCCTTTATCTTTATGAACTCTTACCTGATCTATATACTTTCCTTCGTCGTTGAATCTAACGGCGGATATACAATAATCTGCCCATTTTTCCATAGAATCTCCTCTTTTTATTAAAAATTTATTGAATCTGAAATACATCTGACCAATATGATCTTGTATCAGTTAGTAAATGATATTTATTGTTTCCTATTTGGGCCAAATAGAAAAGATTAAGGTATATTATTAGAAATAGATTAATATCCCACTTAATTAGTAATTTCCAAACCTTCTTTTAAGTTTAATTATAAGAATAAGCCAGCTTTAACCAGTACTAATTAGTTTTTAGATAATGAAAACAAAATAAAGCATGAAGAATAACATACTAGTAATCTATTTAAATTTTTAAAGTTATTACATGTTATAAAGTAACTAGAACCATGCTTACCATAACTAAAAGCACAGGTAATGATTATTAGGTTATTTTTCTTTTAAATCAAACTTAAATTGTTAAACGTATTACTTTATATGCTCTTAGAATGAACAAGGTACATTAAGCACCTCCAACCAATTTTTAAATCATTTAAGTTATTTTTCAAAATGGACCACTGTAGATGCCCCTTATCTATAATTAGTAAGTTAAATTTGAATAATATTAAACATATGAGTACTGATGTTCATTTTAAATCTATTATTTTGATAGATATTTTAAATTATAATTGATCTGGTGACCCAATGAAATCTCATCCCAAAATAATTTGATATAACCTTAGTTGAAGATAATCCAGATGATACATGATTGAATTTTTAACAGATGTGAACTCTTGATTACCAAATCCCTTAATTTATGAATTTATGAAAACAATGAATTTAATTAAATATTTTTAGCTTAATACTTTACCCTGAAACTTCAAAATAGCTTTCTTTAAATGAAAATAAATTTCAAATGTTTAAAATAAAGCATAATTCAATTCTATTAACGTTTATAACTGCTTTTTTTATGTTATTTTTTTAAATAACGAACAAATATCTCTTAAAACTTTGATACATCTGAACAATTCCTGTTTGATCATGTCTTCTTGAAATCATGACCTATTCTAGACTAAACTTCAGTTTTTTAGATAATACTAAAAATAAAAATGTGACATATAATATATTGATGCAAGACAAAACTAGAGTAGAAAAGGCACTGATGGTGCCTTCAGCTTATAAACTACAAATAGAAGTTATAAATAAATTTGCGGCAGGAGACATTACAAAAAATAGATTGATAATGCAGCATATTCCTAAAACATCACTTACCAATCAATTATTTCTTGCTGCAAAAAAAGGCACTCCTATTGTAACATTTGGAAGAAAAAATAAGCCAGGGATCATGATTTTAGCCGGAGTTCATGGTAATGAGTATCCAGCACAAATAGCTGCAGTTAAGCTTATAAATAGATTAGCAGTGGAAGAACTTAGTGTAACCGTTCATGTGATTCCCTTTGCTATACCCCTTTCAACTGAAAGAAGCCTTAGATCATGGAGGGGTCAAGATCCAAATAGAACTGCAAATTTATATGGAACTCCTACTAACAACATACTGGCATATTCAAAGAGAAATGAAGTTAAATACCTGGGTGATTTTCACTCCACTCGGCCTGGCGGATATCCTGGAAAACTAAGTGTACTCTGTTCAGAAATCCCATGTCTTTTAAGTTTTCAAATGGCAGATTTTATAGAAAAAGAAACTAAATCCACGCTACTATCATTTACAAAAGCAGGTTCAATATACCCCGGAGCTCTTGAGGATGTATTTAATTTAGCAGGAGTCCCTGCAGTAACAGGAGAATCAATGTCACCCCATGGAACAGTTATGCCTGGAAGCGTTGATGCCTCCTTAGAACAAATGTACGCATTTTTAAAATTTCATAAAGTGCTCAAAAAAGCGCCAGAAGTTACTTAATTAAATAAAATTCAAGTTTTTTTATCTATTCTTAAATAAGGAATTGGATATTATATATTCCAACATATACCTATCCAAATATTTGATATAATGAACTCCTTATAAACTTAAATATAATATCAAAAGGTTCACTGGATTTATTCACAAATATATATTTTGGAAATGTCATATTTGCCTTGTCTGTATGGTCATAGGTTAATTTTGCAAAAATATATTTCATATCTGCCTTATTTAACTTTTTACCATCCACCGTGACCGAATTAGGAACAGTTTTATTTGCTTCCATATAATCAGAAACATCTTTTCCAGCTTCTCGGTATTCGTCAATTGTAAGAACTCCAAAATATATGCCTTCTCCAGAGATGCTGCCTGAAAAACTCAGAGATACATTTTGAATAGGATAACCACTGACATACTGTGAAGCCAGATAAAACCAGTTTAAAGTACCTAACCTAGGTTTTTTACCATCTAAAATACTTTGGGAGCCATATGCAACCACTTCAGGATTCATATCATGAATTCCAATTAGATTTGAATCGTATCTGGAACTGGATAAATTTGCATTTGAAGAATATGCCGCATCTATTAATCCAGAAGCTATCTTATTGATCTCTTCGTCCTGTGAAGACGTGCCAACATTTGGCTGAATTAATTCAACTCCCCCACTCTCTAAAAATTTAGAAGGTTCATATAAACCTGCAAAATATACACTGGAATAATTATCATCCCATGCCCGCGGTAAATAGCTCATATTATCTAAATTAAGCTTACCATAATTTATAAAAACAATTCCGTCCAGATTTTGGGCATATTTTTTAAGATAACCCTCTTTGATACCATCGATTAAGTCCAGCATAGATCCAGGATCCACTGCTGCGATATAAGCTGCAATTCCACTAGGTGCATTTTGGATAGCTCTTGGCGCTTCGCCAGGTTTAGGAGATTTATCATCTATATCTACATTAGCTGAGCCAGATATACTATTTTTTATTTTATTAAGCATATCTTTATCAGTGCTTTCTGATATCAGGTTGTCGCAGGTAATGTAAATTACAGGAAGGTTGTTATTTACATAGCTGTTCATTACAATGCTTGTTGTGATATCATTTGAAGACCATAATGTCACATTACCATTTACAGTAACATTCTTGTCTACACTGAAGCTTGCATCCTTCCACAGAGTCATAGCCACTGGCAAAAGACTCGAAGGTGCTTTAATTTTTGTATTTCCACCTTGAATGCTGGTTAATGTATTTTCATCGTTGCCACTCCACACTCTCTCTGTTTGAATATTAGAGTATTGACTAAGTACAGAATCCGGTATTGAAGAAGAGGAAGCACAAACAATTATCTTTTTAGGCGCTAATTTCTGAATTTCCGCATTTACGTTATCTGGAATGGTATTGCCCACTACTAAAAGCGGAGCATTATTTTTTATTGCAACCATTGCTGCAGATACATCTTGCCCTGTTCCAAGTACGACAACGTCACTTGTTGTCCAGTATTTGCTGGAAATA